>JAPLAT010000167.1 GCA_026393175.1 Pseudonocardiales bacterium | reverse complement strand
GCCACCCGCGACAACGTGGCCCTGCTGCGCGCCCGCGGCGTCGTCGTCATGGAGCCCGCGTCCGGGCGGCTGACCGGCAGGGACACCGGCCCCGGCCGGCTGCCCGACCCCGCCGAGATCGCCGACCTCGCCCGGCTGCTGCTGGAGCGACCCGACGCCCTGCCCCGCGACCTCGCCGGGCGGCGCGTCGTCGTCAGCGCCGGGGGCACCCGCGAGGCCCTCGACCCGGTCCGCTACCTGGGCAACCGCTCGTCCGGGCGGCAGGGCTACGCGCTCGCCAGGGTCGCCGCGCAGCGCGGGGCGCACGTCACGCTCGTGGCCGCGCACACCGCGGACCTGGGCGACCCCGCCGCCGTCGACGTCGTGCGGGCCGGCTCGGCCCGCGACCTCCGGGCGGCCGTGCTCGACGCGGCGAAGGGCGCGGACGCCGTCGTGATGGCCGCGGCCGTCGCGGACTTCCGGCCGGTCGCCCTGGCCGAGAGCAAGATCAAGAAGGGGTCGGCGGACCCCGACCCGCTGGTGCTCACCACCAACCCCGACATCCTCGCCGAGCTGGTCGGCGTGCGGGAGCCCGGCCAGGTCGTCGTCGGCTTCGCCGCGGAGACCGGCGACGCGTCCGGCGACGTGCTGCACCACGGCCGGGCCAAGCTCGCCCGCAAGGGCTGCGACCTGCTCGTCGTCAACGCGGTGGGCGACGGCCGGGCGTTCGAGGTGCCCGACAACGCGGGCTGGCTGCTCGGGGCCGACGGCTCCGAGACGGAGCTGACCAGCGGGTCCAAGGCGCTGCTGGCCTCCCGCGTGTGGGACGCCGTGGCCGCCCGGCTGGGCTGATCGGGCCGACCCGGTCCCGGAGCGGCGGGAGGGCCACCGTCGTGCCCGTGACGGTGGCCCTCCCGCACCGGGGAGCGGAGGTCGGAACGGGGGCGGCACGGGCCCCGCGCGCCGTTCGGGAGCGCGCGGGACCCGGTCCGCCGCGCGCACCGAGGTGCGCGGGACCTCCCGCGGGACGGGTGCTCGACCGGGCCGTCGGGGCGGCCGGGAGCACACCGTCCGCGGGTGCTCGGCGGTGGTGCCTCAGGAACAGGTGGTGCTCAGGGACAGGTGGAGGTCAGAGGAGCCCGCCCAGACCGCCGCCGGAGGACGCCTCCTCCTCGGCCGGCTCGTCGTCCTCGGTGGCGGTCGTCGTCGCCTCGTCGTCGTCGGAGGGCCGGGTGTTGCGCGTGGACGGCGCCGTCGTGGACGGGGTCGCCGTGGACGGCGTCGTCGACGGGGTGGCGGTGGTGTCCGTGTCGTCGGAGCCCGGCGCCGTGGGCGAGGTGCCGGCGCGCGGGGCGCTGCCGGGGGCGCCGGCGGGCTCGCCGTCGATCTCGATGTACTCGGCGGCCGCCCAGCCGCCCAGGTCGGTCAGCTGCACGAACCCGTCGCGGATCCGATCGGTCTGCACCGCGGTGCCGGCCTCGCACACCGCGACGATCCGCGCGTCGATCGACGGCTCCGCGCGCACGTTCACGTTCTCCAGGCAGCGGCCCGGCGCCTGCGCCGAGGCGGTACCCGCAGCGATCCCCATCAGGGTGGTGGCACCGACGGCGACCATCGCACCGACCACAGCGACAGTCCGGCGTGTCGTCCTCATCGTGTCCTCTTCCTCGGTTGGGAGCGTTCTCCTCGCCCAACGAGCGACCCCGTTACCGATTCGCTACCTCGCCGGACACCACCGGATGCGGTGACGGTCCCGGGCGTGTCGTCACCCACCGTCACAACCGGTGTCACGCGCCCGACGCGCTGTGCTCGACTACGCTCGGCCACCGGTGGACGGATCGGGACCGATCCGCACGGGACGGACGGAGCAGGGCGTGGGTGCAGTGGGTCGGCGGTTGTTCACGAGCGAGTCGGTGACCGAGGGTCACCCGGACAAGATGTGCGACGCCATCAGCGACACCGTGCTCGACGCGCTGCTCGCGGCGGACCCGCGCAGCCGCGTGGCCGTGGAGACGCTGGTCACGACGGGCCAGGTGCATGTCGCGGGCGAGGTCACCACCAGCGCGTACGCCGACATCCCGACGCTGGTGCGGGAGACGGTGCTGGCCATCGGCTACGACTCGTCGGCCAAGGGCTTCGACGGCGCGTCGTGCGGGGTCAACGTCGCGATCGGCGCCCAGTCCGCCGACATCGCCCAGGGCGTCGACACGGCCTACGAGAGCCGCGTCGAGCTGTCCGAGGACGAGATCGCCCGCCAGGGCGCGGGCGACCAGGGCCTGATGTTCGGCTACGCCAACACCGACACCGACGAGCTCATGCCGCTGCCGATCGCGCTCGCGCACCGGCTGGCCCGGCGGCTCACCGAGGTCCGCAAGTCCGGCGCGCTGCCCTACCTGCGCCCGGACGGCAAGACCCAGGTCACCATCGAGTACGACGGCGACAAGGCCGTGCGCCTGGACACCGTCGTCGTGTCCACCCAGCACGCCGCCGACATCGACCTCGACGCGCTGCTCGCCCCCGACATCCGCGAGCAGGTCGTCGGCCCCGAGATCGCCGATCTCGGCCTCGACACCTCCGACGTGCGGCTGCTGGTCAACCCGACCGGCCGGTTCGTCGTCGGCGGCCCGATGGGCGACGCGGGCCTCACCGGCCGCAAGATCATCGTCGACACCTACGGCGGCTTCGCCCGCCACGGCGGCGGCGCGTTCTCCGGCAAGGACCCGTCGAAGGTCGACCGCTCGGCCGCCTACGCCATGCGCTGGGTCGCCAAGAACGCCGTCGCGGCGGGCCTGGCCGACCGGCTCGAGGTGCAGGTCGCCTACGCCATCGGCAAGGCCGCCCCGGTCGGGCTGTTCGTGGAGACCTTCGGCACCGAGCACGTCGACCCGGCCCGGATCTCCGCGGCCATCCAGGAGGTCTTCGACCTGCGCCCGGCCGCGATCATCCGCGACCTCGACCTGCTCCGCCCCATCTACGCCCAGACCGCCGCCTACGGCCACTTCGGGCGCCGCGACGTCGACCTGCCGTGGGAGCGCACCGACCGCGCCGACGCCCTGAAGTCGGCCACGTCGAACTCCTGACCCGCCGCACGTCCCTCCGCGTCCCGCGCGGTCGCCGGGCGGCCGCCCGCCGCCGGCACCGCGCGGTGCCCGGCCGGGCACGCGCGGCCCGGACCGGCGCGCCT
>JAPLAT010000614.1 GCA_026393175.1 Pseudonocardiales bacterium | reverse complement strand
GCCGAAGCAGATGCCCATGCGGCAGCCCGACGGCATCAGCACGCCGGCGGCCTCGCCCGCCTCCAGCAGGCTGGCCCCCGCGTCGACGTCCACGGTCGTGCCGCCGAGGTCGACCTCGCCGCCGGTCCCGCCGGTCGACCGTACGGGCGGGGTGAAGCGCTCGAGGTGCAGCCGGTGGCGGTGCTCGCCCCAGTGGGCCTCGGCCGCGTCGAGCAGCGCGGCCGGACCGCAGACGAACGCCTCGCGCTCGCGCCAGTCCGGCACCAGCGCGTCGAGCGCGGTCAGGTCGAGGCGGCCCTCGTCCCGCGTGTGCCGGACCCGGGCCCCCCACGCGGCCAGCTCGGCCGGGAAGATCACGTCCTCGCGCGTGGGGGCGCTGTGCAGGACGACGGTGTCGGGGTGCGCGCCCAGCGTGCGCAGCATGCCCATCACGGGCGTGACGCCGCTGCCCGCGGTGATCATCAGGAGCTTCGCGGGCACCGGCGACGGGAGCACGAAGTCGCCGCCCGCCTGCTCGAGCCGCACGACCGACCCGACCGGCGTGGCGTCCACGAGGTGCCGGGACACGACACCGTCGGCGAGGGCCTGCACGGTGATCGTCAGGTCCCGGTCGGACTCGGCGCCGGTCAGCGAGTAGGTGCGCCAGTGCCGCACGCCGTCGACGTCCACGCCGACGCGGACGTACTGGCCGGCCCGGTGCCCCGCCCAGGCGCGGCCGGGCCGGATCCGCAGCGTGGTGGCGCGGGCGGTCTCGCGGCGCACCTCCACGACGCGGCCGCGCAGCTCGCTGGTCGACCACAGCGGGTCGACGAGCGAGAGGTAGTCCTCGGGAAGCAGCGGTGTGGTGAGCGCGGTCGCCGCCCGGAGCGCGTTGAACATGACATCACTAGATCAGAACTTGATGTCACATGGCAAGTAGAGTGATCTGATAAGTTGTGTCACATGGCCGACGAGGTGATCGATGACGAATGGCGCACGATCGACGAGCTCGCCCGCGTCAGCGGCGTCACCGTCCGCAACATCCGGGCCTACCAGGCCCGCGGCCTCCTGCCTCCGCCCCAGGTCAAGGCGCGTACCGGCTACTACGGGCCCGGCCACGAGGCCCGCCTTGAGCTGATCAAGGACCTGCAGGGCGAGGGCGTCAAGCTCGACACGATCAAGAAGCTGTTCGACACCACGGGCGGCTCCACCGAGCAGGTCGTACGCTTCATCCGCACCGTCCGCGGCCTGTTCGCGGCCGAGGACCGCCAGATCGTCAGCATCGAGGAGCTCGTCGAGCGGTTCGCCGAGAGCGACCCGAACCTGCTCAAGCGGGCGCAGAAGATGGGCCTGCTCACCGAGATCGACGAGGGGCAGTACGAGGAGGTCAGCCCCCGGCTGATGGCGGCGGCCCAGGCGATGACCGACATGGGCATCCCGATGAGCCGCTCGCTCGACGTCGTCGACCAGCTGCGCCGGCACGCCGACGGCATCGCGAAGCTCTACGTCGACCTGTTCCTCGGCGAGGTGTGGCAGCCCTTCGACGCCTCCGGCCGCCCCGACGACCAATGGCCGCGGCTCTACGAGGTGATCGGCAACCTGCGCAAGATCTCGGGCGACGCGATGCTCGCCGTGCTGGAGCTGGCCGTGGCGGAACGGCTCGACGTCACCTTCGGTCGCGACATCGCGCGCAACGTGCGCACGAGCAGCGTGCCCAAGGACTGACTCACCCGTCCAGCGGCACGGCGCCGACGTCCTCCAGGCGTGGCCGGCCGGGCGCGGACCGGTCGGCCACCAGCACCAGCTCGCGGGCCGTCCACTCCGCGGCGAGCGGCTGCCCGGCCAGCTCGCGCGGGGCCCGGCCACGAGCCAGGACGAGGTCGGTGCGGAACGGCTGCGGGTGCGTGACCGGCACAAGCTCGGCCGTCGCGTCGAACACGGCGGCGCCGACGTCCTCGAGCCCGGTGACGGGGGCCGCGAGCCACTGCCCCGCGAGGCGGACGGTGGCCGGCCCGAGCACGCAGCGTGCGGGCGGGGCGCCGTCCAGCTCCGCGGCGAGCGCGTCGAGCAGCGGTCCGGCGAGCGCGGGGTCGACGTGCCCGAGCGGCCGGACGCGCACGATCCACTGCTCGGGGCGGGCCCACTGCACTCCGGGTGCAGCCGGCCGGGGGAACGCGCGCACCCGTTCGAGCACGTCGGCGGGAAGATGCACCGCCACGGCGAACCGGACCACCGCGCAAGCCTGCCACCGGGCGATCAGGGGGGTTACAGTCGGTGTGGCGCAACCCGTACCGGGGTGCCCCTCGGCTCGGACTGCGCACCGGCGGCCGCCGCGTGGATGTCCCCTCCGCCCCGGCGGCCGCCGGTCCACCCCGTCGTTCGGCCGGGGTGCGCGAGCGGTTCGGGTCCGGTCGGGAAGTCAGACCAGGAACCGGTACGCCGCGGTGCCCGGCGCCACGAGCTGGATACGCAGCGGGCTGGCCTCCATGCGCTTCCACAGCGGCTCGTAGCCCTCGCGCGCGGCGAGCTCGATGCCGACGAGCGCCGCGCCGGTCTCCCGGTTGTCCCGCTTGACGTACTCGAACAGCACGATGTCGTCGTCGGGGCCGAGCACCTCGTCGAGGAACCGGCGCAGCGCGCCCGGCTCCTGCGGGAACTCCACGAGGAAGTAGTGCTTGAGCCCGCGGTGCACGAGGGAGCGCTCGACGACCTCGGCGTAGCGGCTCACGTCGTTGTTGCCGCCCGAGAGCAGGCAGACGACCGTCGAGCCGGGGTCGAGGTCCAGCCCGTCCAGCGCGGCCGCGGCGAGCGCGCCCGCGGGCTCGGCGATGATGCCGTCGACCTGGTAGAGGTCCAGCATCTCCGTGCACACGCGGCCCTCGTCCACGGCGACCAGCTCCGCGCCCACGTCCCGGACCAGCGGGAACGTCACGTCCCCGACACGACGGACGGCCGCGCCGTCGACGAAGGTGTCCAGCGCCTGCAGCGCGACGGGCCCGCCCGCGGCCAGCGCGGCCGCCATGCTCGCCGCCCCCGCCGGCTCGACGCCCACCAGCCGCACGTGCGGGTGCCGCGCGGCGAGCCAGCTGCCGACGCCGGCCAGCAGCCCACCGCCGCCGACCGGCACGACGACGACGTCCGGCGGGGCCGCGAGCTGATCGAGCACCTCGACCGCGACGGTGCCCTGGCCGGCGATCGTGCGCGGGTCGTCGAAGGCGGGCACGACGGTCGCGCCGGTGGCCTCGGCGTGCCGGGCGGCGGCCGCGGCCGCTTCGTCGTAGGTGTCGCCGCCGACGACGAGCTCGACGGCCCCGCCGCCCAGCGCGGCGATCCGCTCCCGCTTCTGCCGCGGCGTCGTGCTCGGGACGTGCACGCGGCCGCGGATGCCCAGGCGGGCGCAGGCGTACGCCACGCCCTGGCCGTGGTTGCCCGCACTCGCGCAGACCGCGCCCGCCGCGCGCTCCTCGGGCCCGAGCCCGGCGAGCAGGTGGTAGGCCCCGCGCAGCTTGTAGGAGCGCCCGACCTGCAGGTCCTCGCGCTTGAGCCAGACCTGCGCGCCGGTCGCGGCGGACAGCCGGGCGCTGCGCTGCAGGGGGGTGGTGTGCGCGACGCCGACCAGGCGGGCGGCCGCCCCGGCCACGGCGGACGCGATCCGGTCGGTGCTCATCGGATCCCATCCTCCCCGGCGCGGCGGCCCGCGATGCGCGGGGGTCCGGTCGCCGGAACGGGTGAACTCACGGAGTGTTCATACGACTGTCACTTTGCGTAGGCAGGATGGTCACGTGCCCCTCCCCGACGACGATCACGACGGCTACGTCGCCGGCTGCTACCGCGACGGCTCGGTCAGCGACGAGTGGACCGAGGTCGAGCGCTGCGCGGGCGGCACGTTCGTCGCCTACGTCGCCCGCTGCACCTGCGGATGGACCGGCCGGCGCCGCCCGGCCACCCCTGCGGCCGTGATGGACTGCCGGCGGGAGTGGTTCCTCGGCCACGTCGTCGCGCTGCCGGTGGTGGAGCCCGCCTGACCTGCGGTGTCGGGCAGGGTCGATCCCGGACTCGCCGGAGGGCCGTCAGCTCGACGGCCCCGAGGGCCGTGGCGTCGTCGGCCGCCGTGTCGGCGACGCCGGAGGTGTCGAGCCCGCGGCCCTTCAGGGCGACGACCCGCGCAACCGATCGGCCGGCTCTCGACGTGCTGCGTGGTGGCGGCGGGATGGTGTTACCGGTCGGCGGGCAGCCCCATCGCCGGTCCGGCGGGCCGGGGCGTGCTCGCCCGTGGCGCCCTGCGTGCCGGGCCGTCGCGGCGGGTGCTGGGTCTCCCCGGGGCGTGGCGGAACCGGTTGATCCGCGCGAGCGGGACAGGAGCGCCACTGGTGGCGCTCCTGTCCCGGTGGCGGCGAACTTGCCCCGACGGCGGTCGGTCGGGGCGCAGGCACGGCGGCCGTCCCCATCGCGAACGACCCCGACTCGTGTTTGGGTGGTGGCGGGCCGATCCTGCGAGACAGCGGCGCCGATCGCGGGCGGACTCGGCCCGGC
>JAPLAT010000524.1 GCA_026393175.1 Pseudonocardiales bacterium | reverse complement strand
CGGTGATCACCGGGCAGACTGCGGGGGTGGAACCGCCGCTGCGCCCGCCCGCCCACCAGGTCGACCCGCGGGCCGTGCAGTGGTGGCGGCTGCGGGTGGTGCTCGTGCTCGTCGCGCTGGCGGCGCCGCAGGTCGTGATGCTGCTCGTGACGGGGCACGGCGGGTGGGGCATCGGGCTCGCCGCCACCGCCGTCGCCGGGCTGGTCTACGGCCTGGCCGTCCCGCCGCTGCGGTTCCGGATCCACCGCTGGGAGGTCACCGACGAGGCCGTCTACACCCTGTCGGGCTGGCTGGTGCGGGAGTGGCGGATCGCGCCGATCGCGCGGGTGCAGACCGTCGACACCGAGCGGGGCCCGCTCCAGCAGCTGCTGCGCCTGGCCACCGTCACCGTGACGACGGCGTCGGCCCGGGGCGCGGTGAAGATCGCCGGGCTGGACGCGGACGCCGCCGCCGACCTCGCCCGCACCCTAACCGCGACGACGCAGGCCACCCCCGGCGACGCCACATGAGCGAGACGGTCGTGAGCGAGGTCGCGTGGCGGCGCCTCGACCCCCGGATGCTGGTCGTCGGGCCGCTGGGGAGCCTCGGCCGGCTGCTGCCGGTCGCGGTGATCCTGCTGGTCACCGGCGGCGGCGACCCGGTTCGGCTGTGGATCGCGGCGGGCGCGGGCGTGGTGGTCGTCCTCGGCGGGGTCATCCGGTGGCGCACCACCCGCTACCGGATCACCGGCGACCGGGTGGAGCTGCACACCGGCCTGTTCCTGCGCCGCCGCCGGTCGGTGCCGCGCGACCGGATCCGCACCGTCGACCTCACCGCGAAGCTGCTGCACCGCGCGTTCGGGCTGTCGATCGTGCAGGTCGGGGCCGCGTCGGGATCGCCGACGGAGTCCGCCCGCCTCGACCTCGACGCCGTGAGCACCGGCGAGGCCGAGCGGCTGCGCCGGGAGCTGCTCGACCGCGGACCCGTCACCGCGGACGTCACCGTGCCGCCGGCCGAGCCGCTGGCCCGGCTCGACTGGGCCTGGCTGCGGTTCGCCCCGCTGACGTTCACCGCGCTCGCCGGCATCGGCGCCATCGGCGCGACCGTGTTCAACCTGCTCGACGACCTGGGCCTGGACCCCCGCGACATCGGCGCCGTCGACGCCGCCACCGACCGGCTGCGGACCGCGCCGATCTGGCTCGGCGTCCTCGCCGTGGCGACGGCGCTGGTCACGCTGGCCGTCGTCGGCGCGCTGCTGCTGTGGGCCGAGCGCTGGTACGGCTACACGCTGACCCGCGAGGTCTCCGGCGACGGGACGACGGCGCTGCGGGTGCGCCGCGGCCTGCTCACCCGGCGCTCGCTGTCGGTGGCCGAGCCACGGCTGCGCGGCGCCGAGCTCGTGGAGCCGCTGCTGCTGCGCCTGGGCGGCGGGGCGCAGGTCTCGGCCCTGTCGGCCGGGCTGGACCGGGACGACCAGGGCGGGGCGCTGCAGCCGCCGACCCCGCTCGCCGAGTCGCACCGGGTCGCGTCCGCGGCGCTGCGCGAGCCGCCCGCGGAGATCACCGCGGCCCCGCTGCTCGCGCACCCGCCCGCCGCCCGCACCCGCCGGCTGACCCGCGCCGTCGTCCCGGCGGCGGTCGTCGCGCTCACGCTGGGCCTGCTGCTGCCCCCGGCGGGCTGGCTCGGCCTGCTGCTCGTCCCGCTCGCCGCCGCCCTGGGGCTGGACCGCGCCCGCGCGCTCGGCCACCGGCTGACGGCGCGACACGTCGTCATGCGGGAGGGGTCGCTGGCGCGGCGCACCGTCGCCCTGCGCCGCGACGGCGTGCTGGGCTGGACGATCCGGCAGAGCCCGTTCCAGCGCCGCGCCGGCGTCGTCACCGTCGAGGCGGTGACGGCCGCGGGCCGCGGCGGGTACCGCGTGCTCGACGTCGCCGCCGCGGACGGCGTCGCGCTCGCCGACGCGGCCGCGCCCGGCCTGCTCACCCCCTGGCGGACGGAGGACGCCCGATGGCCCGCATCCTGATCGTCACCTGGGACGGCGGCGGCGCCGTCCCGCCCGCGCTGGGGATCGGCGCGGAACTGCTCCGCCGCGGCCACGACGTCCGCGTGCTCGGCCACGCCGCGCAGTACGCGGCGGTGCACCAGGCCGGGCTCGGCTTCGCCGCGTACGCCCACGCGCTGCCGTGGTCCCCCGCGGCGACGGTCCCGGAGAACCGGTTCCTCGCCGCCCGCGCCGCGCTCGCGATCGACCCGCGGGCGGGGCTCGACGCCCGCGCCGAGCTGGCCCGGCGCCGCCCGGACGTGGTGCTCGTCGACGCCACCTGCCTGGCCGCGCTGCGCGAGGCGGAGCGCTCGGGCGTCCCGACCGCGGTGCTGGTGCCGACGCTGTACCGGTACCTGGCCGAGCGCTGGGCCCGCGGACCCGTCGGCCTGGCCGCGACGCTGCGCCGGCTGCGCCCGGCGAAGCTGTGGGGCCGCGCCGCCCGGGTGCTCGTGGCCACCGACCCCGAGCTGGACGGCGAGCTGCCCGCCGGGGCCGTCCACGTCGGCGCCGTCACCGGCCGGCCGCGACCGCCCGCCCGGGAACCCGAGCCGCTCGTCGCCGTCAGCCTGGGCACCGGCGCGTTCCCCGGGCAGCCCGCGCTGCTGCAGCGCGTCCTCGACGCGCTGGCCGGGCTGGACGGGCACGCGGTCGTCAGCGTCGGGGACGGGGTGGACGCGGATCCGCTGCGGGTGCCCGCGACCGTCGAGCTGCACCGCTACGTCGACCACGCCGACGTCCTCGCCCGCGCCCACCTGCTCATCGGCCACGGCGGGCACGCCACGACCCTGCGCGCGCTGGCCAACGACCTGCCGGTGCTCGTCCTGCCGGGGCACCCCCACCTGGTGCACCCGATGATCGGCGCGGCCGTCGCGGGTGCGGGCGCCGGGCGGGTGCTGCCGCCGGACTCCGCGCCCGAGGCGATCGCGGCCGCCGTCACCGCCCTGCTCGGCGACGGGCCGCACCACGCGGCCGCCGCCGCGGCGGGGGCCCGCATCCGCTCCCGGGACGGGGCGGTCGTCGCCGCCGACGAGCTGGAGGCCCTGCTGCCCTGACGCGCGACCACGCCCAGGGCGTGCGGCCTGATGATCGTCGGGATCGGGACATGCCCGCCGCCCGTGGCGCCCGTGTCCCGGTCGCGCCGATCATGGCTCAGCGACGGCGGCGCGTCCCGAACATCCCGCGCGTGATCTCCCGGCCGAGCGCGCTGGCCGCCGACCGCAGGAACGAGCGCACCACCGGCGACGCGAACGCCTTCTCCACGAACCCGGGCTCGGCCCGCTCGGCGCGCTCGCGCGGTTCGGGTGCCGGCGCGTCGGCCGGGGGCGGCGGGGCGTCGGCGATGCGGGCCGTCAGCTTCTCGTAGGCCGACTCCCGGTCGACGCTCGCGCCGTACTTGGCGAACAGCGGCGACCCCTTCGCCGCCGCCGTGACGGCGTCCTCCCCGATCGCGGCCATGAGCGAGCGCGGCGCCCGCATCCGCGACCAGGCGACCGGCGTGGGCGCGCCCCGCTCGGAGAGCACGGTGACGATCGCCTCGCCGGTGCCCAGCGACGTCAGCGCCTTCTCCATGTCGTAGTGCTCGGTCTTCGGGTAGGTCCGGACGGTCTTCGACAGCGCCGTCTGGTCCTCGGGGGTGAACGCGCGCAGGGCGTGCTGGATCCGCGCGCCGAGCTGGGAGAGCACCGCGTTCGGGACGTCCGTGGGCAGCTGGGTGCAGAAGAACACGCCGACGCCCTTGGACCGGATCAGCTTCACCGTCTGCTCGATGCGCTCCAGGAACGCCTTCGACGCGTCGGTGAACAGCAGGTGGGCCTCGTCGAAGAAGAAGACGAGCTTGGGCTTGTCCAGGTCGCCCGCCTCGGGCAGGTCCTCGAAGAGCTCCGCGAGCAGCCACATGAGGAACGTGGAGAACAGGCGCGGGTTGGCGGCCTGGTCGGCCAGCTCCAGCAGCGTGACGACGCCCTTGCCGTCGGGCCCGACGCGCAGCAGGTCGGCGGGCTCGAACTCCGGCTCGCCGAAGAAGTCCTCACCGCCCTGGGCCTCCAGGTTCACCAGTGCCCGCAGGATGACCCCGGCCGTCGCCGAGGAGACCCCGCCGATGCCCTTGAGATCGGCCTTGCCCTCGTCGCTGGTGAGGTGCTGGATGACCGCGCGCAGGTCCTTCGTGTCCAGCAGCGGCAGGCCGCGCTGGTCGGCCCAGTGGAAGATCAGGCCGAGCGTGGACTCCTGGGTGTCGTTGAGGTCGAGCACCTTGCTCAGCAGGATCGGGCCGAACTGCGTGATCGTCGCCCGGATCGGCACGGCCGAGCTGGACCCGCCCAGCGACAGGAACTCGACGGGGAACGCGGTGGGCGTCCAGTCGTCGCCGGTGTCGGCGTTGCGGGCCGCGATCTTGTCGTTGGTCTCCCCCGGTCGCGCCATGCCCGACAGGTCGCCCTTGACGTCGGCCAGCAGCACCGGCACGCCCGCGTTCGACAGCTGCTCGGCCAGGCCCTGCAGCGTCTTGGTCTTGCCGGTGCCCGTGGCGCCCGCGACGAGGCCGTGGCGGTTGAGCGTGGCGAAGGGGATCCGGACGCGCGCGGTGGGGTCGACCGCCCCGTCGACGATGACGGCGCCCAGCTCCAGGGCCGCGCCCTCGGTCGCGTAGCCCGCCGCGATCTCCTGTGCTGCCGTGTTGGTCGCCACGAGCGGGCACCCTATCGCCCCCGTGGGGGCCCGTCCGGGCGACGTGACCGTGATCGACCCCGGCGTCGCGCAGGTCGCGGGCGGGTCCGGTGCCGGCGGGGACCGCCGCGGGGGCCGCGCGCGGCACGGCAACCGGCCGCGGCGCCGACCAGCACCTACGCTGGCCCTGTGAACGACCGCCTGGTGTGGATCGACTGCGAGATGACCGGCCTCGACCTGCAGCGCGACGCGCTGATCGAGATCGCCTGCCTGGTCACCGACGGCGAGCTCAACGTCCTCGGCGAGGGCGTGGACGTCGTCATCCACGCCGACGAGTCCGCGCTGGCCGCCATGCCCGACGTCGTGCGGGACATGCACGCCCGCTCGGGGCTCACGGAGGAGGTCCGCCGGTCCCGGGTGAAGCTCGCCGAGGCCGAGCAGCTGGTGCTTGCCTACGTCCGCGAGCACGTGCCCGACGTCCGCTCGGCCCCGCTCGCCGGCAACTCGATCGCCACCGACCGCGGCTTCCTCGCCCGCGACATGCCCGAGCTCGACGCGCACCTGCACTACCGCATGGTCGACGTCAGCTCGGTCAAGGAGCTGTGCCGCCGCTGGTTCCCGCGGGTGTTCTACGCCAAGCCCGACAAGGGGCTGGCCCACCGCGCGCTGGCCGACATCCTGGAGTCGATCCGCGAGCTCGACTACTACCGCCACACGCTGTTCGTCCCCCAGCCCGGCCCGTCCACCGAGGAGGCGCAGGCCGTCGCCGCCGGGCTGCCCACCCGGTTCGAGGTGCCCGAAGGCGGGCGCTAAGCTGGAGTGGTTCCCGGCCCCGGCCGGGTGCGCATGGTGGGTGTAGCTCAGCTGGTAGAGCACCTGGTTGTGGTCCAGGGGGCCGCGGGTTCAAGTCCCGTCACTCACCCCATGCGGCGGGCCCCTCCCGGCAGGACCCCGACGACGCTGTGTTAGCGTTGCGGGGCCGCTGCGGGAAGAGTTCGCGGCAGGCGTCGTTAGCTCAATTGGCAGAGCAGCTGGCTCTTAACCAGCGGGTTCGGGGTTCGAGTCCCTGACGACGCACACACTCCTTCAGGTCAGGGCTCCGTCCGTTCCGGACCGTCGCGCCCGTCCAGCAGTGGGATCACCTTCGACCCGAGCAGCTCGATGCTCCGCAGCATCGTCTCGTGCGGCATCCGCCCGTTGGTCATCTGGAGGGTGAGGCGGGAGACGCCGCCGAGTTCGGCCGAGATCTCCCGGGCTCGCCGGGCCACCGTCTCGGGGGCGCCGATCAGGTACGGCCCGCCCGGCCCGCGCTGCGCCTCGTAGCCGGCCCGGGTCACGGGCGGGAAGCCCCGCTCGCGCCCGATCCGGGTGAACATCTCCGCGAAGCCCGGGTAGAAGGCGTCGGCGGCCTGCTCGTCGGTGTCGCCCACGAAGCCGATGAGGTGCGCGCCGACCTTCAGCTGCTCCGCCGGGTGGCCGGCCCGCCGCCCGGTCTCCCGGTACAGGTCGATCAGGGACCGGAAGCGGGCGGGGGGACCGCCGATGATCGCGACCATCAGCGGCAGCCCGAGGGTCCCGGCCCGGACGAACGACGACGGCGTGCCGCCGACGCCCAGCCACACCGGCAGCTGCGCCTGGTGCGGGCGGGGGTAGACCCCCTGGCCGGTCAGCGGGGCGCGGTGGCGGCCCGACCAGTGCGGGTGGGCGTCGTCGCGCAGCGTGAGGAACAGGTCGAGCTTCTCCTCGAACAGCGCGTCGTAGTCGGCCAGGTCCAGGCCGAACAGCGGGAAGGCCTCCGTGAACGACCCGCGGCCGACCACGAGCTCCGCCCGGCCCTGCGAGATCAGGTCGAGCGTGGCGTAGCTCTCGAAGACCCGCACCGGGTCGTCCGCGCTGAGCACCGTGACCGCGCTGCGCAGCCTGATCCGCTCCGTGATCGCCGCCGCGGCGGACAGGATCGTGACGGGGGCCGAGTCGAGGAACCCCTCCCGGTGGTGCTCGCCGATGCCGAACGTGTGCACGCCGGCGCTGTCGGCCCGGGCGATCTGGGCCAGCACGTCCTGCATCTGCCGGGCGGGCTCGACGGCCGGGTCGGCCGCCACGAAGTTGTCGATCCCGATCTCCATCGGACCGGCCTCCTGTTCCCTCGTCCTCATCGGTCCACGCCCATCGCCGCGGCCATCCGCAGCGGTCCGCTCGCCTCGGCGTGCCGGCTCTGGCGCTCCAGGGTCCGGCCGAGGAGCAGCCACGCGTACGCGTTGGCGGGGTCGGCGGCCAGCACCGCGCGGGTCTCGGTCTCGGCGTGGTTCAGCTGGGCGGAGTGGTAGTACGCGCGGGCCAGCAGCAGCCGCACGGCGAGCGCGTCGGCCGCCGACTCGGTGGTCCCCGCCAGCTCCGCGAGCAGCGTCGCCGCCGCGTCGTACTCGCCGGTGGCGAAGAGACCGTGCGCGCGGGCCCACTGCAGGTTCTGCGTGCCGACCATGACACTCCCGTCTTGAATGAAGGTTCAACTACTGGTCGGCTGAACGTCCTCCGGGCCCGTCCTGTTCCGCGGCCTGCCGCCGCTCAGGAGCGGTCCCGTCCGAGCGCGGGAGCGGGGCCGTAGGCGAGCAGCGCACGGTGCAGCGCGGCGGCCTCCGGGCCCGGCGGGACGCCGAGCTCGTCGCGCAGGGTCCGGCGGAGCCGGGCGAAGGCCGACAGCGCGGCGGCCCGGTCCCCGCGCGCGTCCAGCGCCCGCATGAGGAGCAGGTGCCCGCGCTCGGCGAGCGGGTCCTCCGCGACCATCCGGCGGGCGCAGCGCTCCGCGCTCGCGAGCTCGCCGCCGCCGATCTCCAGGCAGGCCTCGGCGTAGCAGGCGGTCGCCCTGGCGTGGGCGAGACGCGCCTCGGCGCGGTGCCGCAGCACCCACTCCGCGTCGAACTCGGGCAGGAACTCCCGCTGCAGGACGAACATCGCGCTCAGGCCCTGCGCCCAGGCGCGCCGCCAGTCGCCCCGGCCGGCCGCGGCCTCGGCGTCGTGCAGGGCCGCGGCCGCCCGGTCGGCGTCGACGAGCGTGCCCGGCGGCAGGACCAGCCGCAGCCGGGCCCGGCCGCGGATCTCGGCCGGGGCGAGCGCGGCCCGGGTCTTCGACAGCACCGCGTCGAACACCCGCGGCGCGCGGTCACCGGGCACCTCGGGCCGCCACAGCTCCTCGATCAGCGTGGCCCGGTCCACGTCCACGGACCGGTGCGCGACCAGGTAGGCGACGAGCAGGCGGGCCCGGCGACCGGGCAGCAGGCCGTCGACCGCGCGGCCGTCGCACGCGACGGTGAGGTGCCCGTGGAGCTGGATGCGCACGACGCCCATCGTGACAACGTCGCGGCAACGTGGCGACACCCTCGCCGCAACCGGGCGCGGCACACTGCCGATCGCCACCGTTTCGACGGGCGGGCAGACCGCCCGCCCCTGTCCCCAGGAGTCGGCCATGCTCCACCAGGTCAGCTGCGAGTGCGGGTACCAGGCCCGCGAGAACGACGAGGCGGCCGTGGTCCGCACGGTCCAGCAGCACGTCCGCGACAACCACCCCGACCTCGTCGAGCAGGTGACGCCCGACGTGATCCGCGGGTGGATCGAGCTGGTCCCGTAGCCCGCTCCGGGGGCGGCGACGTCCGTCGTCACCGGGTCAGGGCAGCAGCGCGCGGACCCGTTCCGGCGCCGGCCCGTCCGGCCCGATCACCACGACGGCGTCGTCGAACCCGGCGGCGGCGTAGCGGCGCAGGGCCTCGCCGGTGTGGCCGAGGTCGTCCGCCGCGAACACCGGGACGGCGCAGACGATCGCCCGGCGCCCGCCCGCGGCGCGGAACCGCTCGTGGGCCTCGAGGATCTGGTCCGGCGTCCGGCGGTAGCCCGAGGCCAGCCAGCCGTCGAACTCGGTCGCGGCCCGCTCGACGTTCTTCCCCCACGAGCCGAGCAGGAGCGGGGGGACGCGCGCGGGCGCGGGGCCGAGGTCGACGAAGGCGTCGCGGCCGTGGGTGATGAGCTCGCGGACCCGCGGGAGGTTCTCCCGCAGCGTGCGGAAGCGCGTGGCGTGGTCGCGGTCCAGCGTGGCGAAGTCGACCTCGGTCGACCCGGGGCTGACGCCGAGCGTCAACCGGTCGCCGCACACCTCCGACAGCGAGAGGACCTTGTGCGCGAGGTCGGCGGGATGGTGCAGCGGGACCTGCACGGTCGC
>JAPLAT010000319.1 GCA_026393175.1 Pseudonocardiales bacterium | reverse complement strand
CAGCGCCGCGTCGTCGCGCCCGGCCACCAGCGCGGCCAGGCCGAGCACGGCGGGGGAGTAGGCCGCGGTGTCCTGCAGGCCGGCGCAGGGCGCCCCGCAGCGGCCCAGCTCGTGCAGCGCGCAGGGGCTGCCGGTGCCGCCGCGGGCCGGGATGCGCGGGGTGCACGCGCGCAGCGGCAGCCCGGTGCGCTGCCCGGCGTCGAGCAGGGTCTCCACGGCGGTCGCCGCCGCGGCGCGGGAGCGGAACGGGCCGAGCGCGCCCTCGCGCGGGGTCGTGACGACCGAGAGCCGCGGGAACGGCTCGGCCGTCGGCGCGACCCACCAGCCGCGGTGCGGGTTGCGCGAGCGGCGGTTGTAGCGGGGCCGGTGCGCGGCGATGAGGCGCAGCTCGCGGACGGCGGCCTCCAGGGCGTGCGCGCACACGACGTGGTCGACCCGCTCGGCCAGGGCCACCATGTCGCGCACCCGGCGGCGCCGCTCGCCCGCGGTGAAGTAGCTGCGGACGCGGCGGTGCAGGTCGCCGCTCGTGCCCACGTAGAGCACCTCGTCGCGGGGCCCGCGGAACAGGTACACCCCGGGCGCGGAGGGCACGGTGCGGGCGAGCTCGCGCTTGCGGCGCTGCGCCGTGGTGGGCCGGTGCGGGGCGGACTCCCTGGCCAGCGCGAGCAGCTCCTCCAGGCTCTGCACGCCGAGGTTGCCGATCCGCTCGAGCAGGTGGTGCAGCACCTCCACCGTGGCCCGCGCGTCGTCGGCGGCGCGGTGGGTCGGTGTGGTGGCGGTGCCGAAGTGCCGGGCCAGCGCCCCGAGCCGGACGCTGGGCACCTCCTCCCGCGGCAGCACGGCCCGCGCCAGCCGGGCCGAGCAGAGCACCGGCGGGCGCGGCCAGACGTGGCCGTGCCGCTCGCAGGCCGCGCGCAGGAACCCGGCGTCGAACGGCGCGTTGTGCGCCACGAACACCGTCCCGCGCAGGAACTCCAGCAGGGTGGGCAGCACCGCCTCCAGCCGCGGGGCCCCCTGCACCATGGCCGTGGTGATGCCGGTGAGGGCGACGATGCCCGGCGGGATGCCGGTGCCGGGGTCGACGAGCGTGGCCAGCTCGCCCAGCCGCTCGCCGCCGCGGACCTTCACCGCGCCGATCTCGGTGATCGCGTCGCGCTGCGCCGACCCGCCGGTGGTCTCCAGGTCGAGCACCACGAACGTGACCTCGCGCAGGGGGGTGCCCAGCTCGTCGAAGGCGATCTGGCCGGTCGCGGGGGGAGCGGACACGGCGGCGGACGCTAGCGGCGTCCCCCGACAGGATCGGCCGCGGCGGCGGTGGGCCGTCCCCGCCGCGACTACCCCTTCCGCGACTACCCTGGTGCGATGCCGACCGACGTGCCCGCCCCCGATCCCGGGGTGGAGTGGGCGCGCCTGCCGGAGGCGGTCCGCTCCCGGCTGGCGGAGGTGACCTCCGAGGCCGTCGGCGCGATGCCCGCCACCGAGCTGCCGGTGGCGCTGCGGCGGCTGGCCAAGTTCACCCCGGCCAAGCGGGCCAAGCTGGGCGGGCGGGCCATGCTCGCCGAGCTGGAGTCCAGCGTCGCGTTCCGCTCGGCCGTCGTGGCCTGGTGGGACGAGCACCGCTCCGGCGAGCTCGACCCCGCCTCCGACGACGTCCGCACGGCCGCCGCGGCCGCGGTCCTCGCGGGCACCGCGGGTGCGGGCGAGGTCGTGGCGGCCGCGGCGCGGCGCGGGGAGGTCGGGGAGCTGCGGGCCGAGCTGGACGCGGCGCTGTCCCGGGTGGACAAGCTCACCCTGGAGATCGAGCGGTTGCGCGGGGAGCTCGGGGACGCCAGGGAGCAGGCCCGCACCGCGGGCGAGGCGCGCGACGCGGAGTACCAGCAGCTGCGCAGGCGGGTCTCCGAGCAGGGGGCGCGGCTGCGCGCGGCCCTGGACGCCGCGGCGGCCGCGGAGGCGGCCACGGCCGAGCACGACCGGTCGGCCCGGGAGGACGT
>JAPLAT010000342.1 GCA_026393175.1 Pseudonocardiales bacterium | reverse complement strand
GCGCGGCGGGCGCCACCGGGGTGCGGCCGGCAGGCCGGCCGGGGGCGAGGTGGCGCCACCCCGCCGCGCGCCACCTCGGCGCGGGCAGGGCGTGCCGGGCGTCGACGACGACCGGGCGCGCGACGGCCGCGGCGAGCTCGACCGGGTCGAGCTCGCGGAACTGCGGCCACTCGGTCGCCAGCAGCACCACCTCGGCGCCCGCGCACGCCTCCGCGACGGAGCCGGCGTAGGTCAGCTCCGGGCGGACCCGGCGGGCGGCGGGCACGGCCTCGGGGTCGTACACGCACACGGCGACCCCGCGGCGGTGCAGCGCGGCGGCGACGTCGAGCGCGGGCGAGTCGCGCACGTCGTCGGACCCGGGCTTGAACGCGGCGCCGAGCACCGCGACCCGCCGCCCGGCGGGTGCGTCGCCGAGCTCGGCGAGCACCATCGCCGCGGCACGCTCCCGGCGGCGCAGGTTGATCGCGTCGACCTCGCGGAGGAAGCCCAGTGCCGCGCCCGCGCCGAGCTCCTCGGCCCGGGCGGCGAACGCGCGGATGTCCTTGGGCAGGCACCCGCCGCCGAACCCCAGCCCGGGGGCCAGGAAACGGCCGCCGATGCGGTCGTCGAGGGCGAGCGCCCCGGCCAGGACGGTCACGTCCGCACCGGCGGCCTCGCACAGCTCGGCCATGGCGTTGATGAACGAGATCTTGGTGGCGAGGAAGCTGTTGGCCGCGGTCTTGACCAGCTCCGCGGTGGGCAGGTCGGCGAGCACCTCGGGGACCCCGGCGTCGAGGACGGTGCGGTAGACCGCGCGCAGCGTCGCGAGGTCGGCGCGCGCGGCCGGGTCGTCCGGGCCGCCGGCGAGCCCGAACACCAGCCGGTCCGGGTGCAGGGTGTCGGTCACCGCGTGGCCCTCGCGGAGGAACTCCGGGCTCCAGGCCAGGCGCGCGCCCGGGGCGTCGCGCCGCAGCGTCTCGGCCAGCTCGGCCGCCGTCCCGACCGGCACCGTCGACTTGCCCACGACCAGGCAGGGCCGGGACAGGTGCGGGGTCAGCGCCGCCACCGCACCGCGCAGGGCCGACAGGTCGGCGCCGGGGCCGTCGGGCAGCTGCGGGGTGCCGACGCACAGGAAGTGGACGTCGGCGGCGGCCGCGTCGGCGACGCTCGTGGTGAAGGTCAGCCGCCCCGACGCGACGTGCCGCGACAGCAGCGGCTGCAGGTCGGGCTCGACGAACGGGAGCCGGCCCGCGGCCAGGTCGGTGACGCGGCCGGGGTCGGTGTCGACGCCGACGACGCGGAAGCCGAGCTCGGCCATGCAGGCCGCGTGGGTGGCGCCGAGGTAGCCGGTGCCGATGACGCTGAGGGTGCGGACGGGTCTCACGGGTGCTCCAGGGGGTAGGGGGGACGACGGCGGACCGGACGGGGGTGCGCGGCCGGCGGGTCGGGGCCGCTCACCGGGTGCCGCCCGGGGAGACGCGGTGCCGGGGGCGCACCCGCCCGGTGCCGGGGTCGCCGCGGAGGAGCCCCCGGTCCAGCCGCAGGACGCGGTCGCAGGGCGGGATCCCGGCCGGGTCCGCGGCGAGCGTGACGGCGGTGCGGCCGGTGCAGGCGGCGTCGAGGGCGTCGCGGACCGCCCGCCGGCCGGTCTCGGGCAGGCCGGACAGGGGGTCCTCGGCGAGCAGGACGGGGGTGTCCCGCAGGACCGCGCGGGCGATCGTGACCAGCCGCCACCGCGTGTCGTCGAGCGTGTCCGCCCCGAGCGGGGTGTCCAGGCCGAGGGGCAGGTCCCGCAGGTCGAGCCGGACGGTCTCGGCGGCGGCCCGCACCTCGGCCCGGCCCGCGGCGGGCCGCGCGATCCGGATGTTGTCCGCGACGGTCCCGGCCACCGGCACGGGAACCGGCAGCACGACCGCCACGGCGCCGCGGATCGTGTCGAGGGTGAGCTCGGTGAGGTCGTGCCCGTCGAACGAGACCTGCCCGGCGTCCGGGTCGCGCCACCGCAGCAGCAGGTCGAGGACCGCGGCGCGGGTCCGCTCCGGACCCCCGACGACGGCGACCCGCTCGCCGGGCCGGACGTGCAGGTCCGCGGCCGCGAGCAGGGGCCCGTCGGCGTCGACGACGGTGACGGCGGTGAGCCGCAGGTCGCCCCGGACCCGCCGCAGCGGGCGGGCCCACGGCCGGTCCTGCGGCGCCGGCTCGGCCGTCACCAGTGCGGCGAGCCGAGCTGCCGCCGGGAGGGCAGCCGCGAAGCGGGTGGCCCAGGCCCAGCAGATCCCGGTCCCG
>JAPLAT010000002.1 GCA_026393175.1 Pseudonocardiales bacterium | reverse complement strand
GCCGCCCGGGCCGACCCGCACCAGCGCCACGTCCTGCGCGCCGAGCACCGCCGCGATCCGGGTGCCCGTCGCACCGTCCAGCGCGGCCACCAGGTCCGCGTCGCGGGCCAGCACCTCCGCCGTCGTCTCGCGCGCCGTGATCGCCACCAGCCGCTGCGCCACCAGCCCGGCCACGCCCACGGCCAGCACGGCCACCAGCAGGCAGGCCAGCGTGATCCGCCGGGCCAGCGTGCCCCGCACGCCGCCCTCCCCGCCGCGCCCGCCGGCGGGGCGACCTCGCGGGCCGGTCACGGCGCGTCCGCGGCGTAGCCGACCCCGCGCACCGTGCGGATGGGCGTGTCCGGGCCGAGCTTGGCCCGCAGCTGGGCCACGTGGACGTCGACCGTGCGGGTGCCCGCCGCGGCGGCGTAGCCCCAGACGGCGCTGAGGAGCTGCTCGCGGCTGAACACCCGGCCCGGGCTGCGCGCGAGGTGGGTGAGCAGGTCGAACTCCGTGGCGGTCAGCGCGACCTCGCGGTCGCCGGCGAGCACCCGGCGCCGGTCGGGCAGCACCCGGACGGCGCCCAGCACCAGCTCCTCGTCCCCGGCGGGGCCGGGCCCGCGGCGCAGCACCGCCTTCACCCTGGCGACGAGCTCGCGCGGGCTGAACGGCTTGGTGACGTAGTCGTCCCCGCCCAGCTCCAGCCCGGTGACCCGGTCGACCTCGTCGTCCCGGGCGGTGACGAACAGGATCGGGGTGCGGTCCCGCTCGGCCCGCAGGCGACGGCACACCTCGATCCCGTCCAGGCCCGGGAGGCCCACGTCGAGCACCACCGCGACGGGCCGCAGCCGGCGCACGGCCGCCAGCCCGGCCACCCCGTCGCGCTCGACCTGCACGCCGAACCCGTCGCGGCGCAGGTAGAGGCCCACCAGCTCGGCGATGGCCGGGTCGTCCTCGACGACGAGCACCAGCCCGCCCACGGGATCGTTCACGGGCGCATCGTCGCAGCTCACTCGCCGGCCGTGACGTCCCGCTCGAGCGCGTCGAGGGTGGACTCGACCCCGCCCAGCGGGTCGGCGGCCGGGGCGGTGCCCGCGCCGGTCGGGTCCGGGCCCCGGCAGCCGACGAGGACGAGCGCGGCGAGCAGCATGGCCGCCGCCGCTCCCGCGGCCCTCATGCGACGCAGTGGTCGTCGCGGAAGGCCGTGACCCGCCGCTCGACCTCGGCCAGCCGGTCGGTCACCTCGGGGCGGCCCTCCAGCCGCCGCTGGAGGGCGTCGGCCCGGGCGTCGCGCCCCGCCTCCCGGGCCACGGCGACCCGCTCCTCCAGCCACGCGGTGGAGCCGACGGCCGTGGCGTCGCCGTCGATCCGGTCGGTGAGCCGGTCGATCCGGGCGAGGAGGGCCGGGATCCGCTCCTGGCACAGGGCGGCCGACTGCTCGGCGGTCAGCGTGATGGGCGGCTGCACGGGCGGGGTGTCGGCCGGGACGGGCGCCGCGGAGAGCAGGGCACCGGTCAGCAGGACCGTGGTCGTGATCGTCATGGCGCCGACGGTGCCGGGCCCCGGTGCCGCCCCCGTTCGGGCCGTGTTCGGATCCGGTAAGGCCGGTGGCGTGACCAGCGGTCAGTCACGGTGGCGCGGCCGGCTCATCGGCCGGGCCTGCTGGTGGGCCGGCACAGCGCTGGTCGGTCGGCACAGCGCTGGTCGGTCGGCACAGCGCTGGTGGGTCGGCACAGCCCGCCGGCGCGCTGTGCGAGCCGGGCGTGCGCTGTGCCGGCAGATGCGTGCTGTGCGACCGCGGCCCGAGAGAGACCCTCCGCGCCGGATCCGCGCCCGCCGGCGGCGCGGTCCCACACCGCCCTCGAGGCCACGGTTTTCCCCGTTCGACCTCGGAAGGAGCCGTCCCGGTGCGACCCTGCGGTGCATGCACATCCCCGTCACCGGGCCCGTCCGCCGCCGGAGCCTGCTGGCCGCCGGGTACAGCGACGACGAGATCCGCGCACAGCTGCGGGCTGGTCACCTCCTGTCGGTGCGACCGGGGTTCTATCTCTCCGACGCGCGCCGACCGGCGAACCCCGAGGCGTGGCACGCCGCGGTCGTGCACGCGACCCTCGCGGACCTCGCCCCCGGCGCCGTCGCCAGCCACGCCTCGGCCGCCGTCCTGCACGGGTTGCCCGTCTGGGGCCTCCCCCTCGTCCGGGTCCACGCCACCCGCCCCAGGCGGACCGGTGCCCGGCGCACCCCCACCGTCGACCTGCACTCCGCGGGGCTCGACCCCGACGAGATCGGCCAGGTCGACGGCACCCCCGTCACCTGTGCGGCCCGGACCGTCGTCGACCTGGCCCGGACCAGCCCGTTCCCGCAGGCGGTGGCCGTCGCGGACGCGGCGCTGTTCGCCGGGACCGTCTCCCCGGCGAGCCTGGAGGAGGCGCTGCTCCGGGCGCGGGGGCGGCCCGGCTCACCCGCCGCCCGGCGCGCGGTGGCCTTCGCCGACGGGCGCGCGGAGAGCGTCGGGGAGTCGCGCAGCCGGGTCGCGATGCACCTCGCCGGGCTCCCGCCGCCCGATCTGCAGCACTCCTTCGTCACCGCTGACGGGCGTCGGCTCGGGCGGGTCGACTTCTGGTGGCGGGCACAGCGCCTGGTCGGTGAGTTCGACGGCCGGTCGAAGTACGGCAGGCTCCTGCGGCCGGGGCAGACGGCCGCGGACGCCGTGGTCGAGGAGAAGCGGCGCGAGGATCTCATCCGGGCCGAGGGCGCCCGGTTCGTCCGCTGGACCTGGGCCGAGCTCGCCCCGTTCGACGACGTGGCGGGCCGGCTGCGGCGCGCGCTCGCCACGACGTGATCGATAAGGGTGCGCTCGGCCGACGGCACAGCGCACGCCGGGTTCGCACAGCCCGCCCGCGCGCTGTGCCACCGAGCCGGCGCTGTGCGAGCGGGCCGGCGCTGTGCGACCGGGTCGGCGCTGTGAGACCGGGCCGGCGCGGTGCGAGCGGGTCGGCGCGGTGCCACCGACCCGGCGTCGGGCGCCCGGAACCGCGCGACCCGGGCCACGGGCGGGGGAGCGGGAGCGTGACGCAGGCGATGATGCGGCCGACCGGCGTCCGCGGTTAGGCTGCTCGGCCAGTACCCGACAGCCGACACCCGTCGGTCGGCGGCCGCCCGACCCGGCGGCGCGCGACCGGCGGAAGGCCGTCCGGCACCGCGACCCGGCCGCTACCCACGTCCTCCCGGTGCACGGCGCAACGCCCCCGTACCGGAAGGTCCTCGCATGTCCGTGCCCGCCGTCTCCCGACCCGCCCCGACGAGCGCCCCCACCAGCGCTCCCACCAGCGCCGAGGTGTTCGCCGCCCACCGCGGCGGCAAGCTCGCCACGGGCCTGACCGCCCCGCTGGACGACGCCCGCGACCTCGCGATCGCCTACACGCCCGGCGTCGCGGAGGTCTCCCGGGCGATCGCCGCCGACCCCGCCCTCGCGGCCGAGTACACGTGGGCGAACCGGCTCGTCGCCGTCGTCAGCGACGGCACGGCCGTGCTGGGGCTGGGCGACATCGGCCCGCGGGCGTCGCTGCCGGTCATGGAGGGCAAGTCGGCGCTGTTCAAAGCGTTCGGCGGCCTCGACTCCATCCCGCTGGTGCTCGACACCACCGACGTCGACGAGATCGTCGAGACGCTGGTGCGGCTGCGCCCGAGCTTCGGCGCGGTGAACCTGGAGGACGTGGCGGCGCCGCGCTGCTTCGAGCTGGAGCGCCGGCTCGTGGAGGCGCTGGACTGCCCGGTCATGCACGACGACCAGCACGGCACCGCGATCGTGCTGCTCGCCGCCCTGCGCGGGGCGTGCACGGTGCAGGGCCGGGCCCTCGACGGCCTGCGGGTCGTCATCTCCGGGGCGGGGGCGGCGGGCGTGGCCTGCGCCCGGATCCTGCTGGCCGCGGGCGTCACCGACGTGACGGTGCTCGACTCCCGCGGCGTCCTCGTGCCCGGCCGGGCCGGGGTGACGGGGGAGAAGGCCGCGCTCGCCGAGGTCACCAACCCGCGGCGGGTCACCGGCGGCACCGCGGAGGCGCTCGCGGGCGCAGATGTGTTCGTCGGGCTCTCCAGCGCGACGGTGCCCGAGGAGCTGCTGTCGCTGATGGCGCCGGAGGCCGTGGTGTTCGCGCTGTCCAACCCCGATCCCGAGGTGCACCCCGACGTCGCCGCCCGGTACGCGGCGATCGTGGCCACCGGGCGCAGCGACTTCCCCAACCAGATCAACAACGTGCTCGCCTTCCCCGGCGTCTTCCGCGGGGCGCTGGACGCGGGCGCGCGCCGGATCACCGAGGGCATGAAGCTCGCCGCCGCCGACGCGATCGCGGCCGTCGCGCGGGACGACCTGGCCCCGGACCGGATCGTGCCGAGCCCCTTCGACCCGCGTGTCGCGCCCGCCGTGTCGCGCGCGGTCGCGGACGCGTCGGTGAACGGTCGCTGACCGCATCTGACCAAGAGTCACCTCTAGTTGGGCCTCTCGCCTGCAGGTTCGGTTCCGGCGGGCCGTGACCGTCACTCAGCGTGCTGAGCTGGGCGTTCACTCACTCGGGGCGGCGTAGGCCGATCGGGGAGAAACCCCGGATCGGGTGGGTCGTCACGTCGTTGTGATCGATGTACGACGCTGCGCAACATCTGGGAGACCCCGTGGACGACCTCGCACACCGCCCCGACGGCGACGGTCAGCGGCTCCCGGACGCCGTGGGGTCCCCGTCCGGGGTCGCTGACCTGCGCCGCGGCGGGTCGGGCCGGGTCGGTCGCGAGGCGCCGGCCGAGCGGGTCCGCTTCGCGCGCCAGCTGGCCGAGGCCGTCGGCGAGGCGGCCGTGGCGGCGGCGCTCCGTCCGGATCACGACACCGCCCCGGCCACCGAGCGACTGGCCGTGTCGGAGCCCCTCGGGCGGCGTGCGGCGGCGGCTCTTGGCGACCCCCTGAGCGACCCGCTGAGCTACCCACTGGGCGACCCGCTGGGCGACCCTCTGGGCGACCCGCTGGGCGACCGGCCGGGCGCGGTGGCGGAGGCCGACCGGTACCCGCGCGCGCTGCTCGAGGAGGAGTCCGACCCGGGCGAGCCGACCGACCCCGAGGGCTCGCCCGTGCTGCCCGCGCTGCGCACCGCGGTGTTCGGCGCCGGCCGGGCGGACCTCCCGCTGCTGCCGGGCGGCGGGGTGGACGGGCCCGAGATCGTCGCGCTGCCCTCCGCGCCCGCGCTGGTGTGCGACCGCGCGGACCGGATCGTCCGGGTCAACTCGGCGCTGCTGGGGCTGACCGGCCGGCCCGCCGGGGCCGCCGGGGAGCTGCACGGGGGCGGCGAGTCCGGGCTGATCGGCCTGCGGCTCGGGCAGCTCGTCGTCGGCCCGGACGCCGACGCGCGGCTGGTCCGCCCGGACGGCGCGCTGGTGCGGGTGCGGGTGGTCCGCTGGGACCTGCCCGGCCGCGAGCTGCGCGCCGTCGTCCTGGTGGAGCTGGGCGACCGGCCGGACCGTTCCGCCGAGCTGGCCCGCATCGACCGCCGCTGGGTGGCCGAGCTGGAGCGGCTCGCCGGCGTCGGCACGTGGAGCTACGAGCTCGCCGGCCCGGACGGCGGGGAGCTGCGCCGCAGCGAGACGCTGGTCGAGCTCTACCACCGGGTCGGGATCGACCCGGACGGGGCGGAGGAGCCGGTCGAGTCCGACCAGGTCGAGCTGCTGTGCCGCGGGCTGCGCGCCGGCGAGGGGGCGCCGACCGACCACCACGTCGAGCTGCGGCTGCCCGGTGACCGGCTGCTCAGCTGCCGGGCCGAGGTCGAGTCCGACGCCGACCGCAGGCCGGTGCGGGTCGTCGGCGTCGTCCGCGACCTGACGGCGCAGCGCCGCGTCGAGCACGCCGGGCGGCGCTTCGCCGACCTCATGGAGCTCGTCCCCTCCGGCGTCGCGATGATCGACCGCGACGGCGTCGTCATCGACGCCAACCCGGCGATGTGCACCCTGCTCGACATCCCGCTCTCCCGGCTGCGCGGCACGCCCGCCGCGGCGATGACCGCCGAGGGCCCGCTCGACCTGCTCGGCCCCGAGCACACCGAGCTGCCCGCCTGGCTGCGGCCCGTCGCGCCGGGGGCGCGGCACGGCTACCGCGTCGACGCCGCGCCGCTGCTGCGGGTGGACGGCACGACGGTGTGGTGCGAGGTGTCGGCGTCGGTGACCACGGCCGACGACGGCTCGTGGTTCTGGCTGGTCGTGTGCACCGACATCGGCGAGCGCCGCCGGGCCGCGGAGCTGCTGCGCAGCGCGGGCACCGTCGACGAGCTGACCCGGCTGCCCAACCGCGCCGCGTCGCTCGCGCTGGTGGACGCGCTGCTGGCCGGGTCGGGCCGCGACCGGGTGGCCGTCGTCTGCGGCGACCTCGACGACTTCGCCCGCGTCAACTCCTCGCTGGGCCACGAGGCGGGCGACGACCTGCTGGTGACGCTGGCCGGGCGGCTGCAGCGGGAGCTCCCCGTCGGGTGCACGGCGGCGCGGCTGTCCGGCGACGAGTTCGTGGTGATCTGCGCCGACCACGCCGAGGTGGGCGGGCCCGACCAGCTCGCCCGGCTGGTGGCCGAGCTGCTGCGCACCACCATCACCGTGCACGGCAGCCCGGTGCAGATGACGGCGACGGTCGGGCTGGCCACGCCGGTGCCCAGCGGCGACGTGCGGGCGGCCGACCTGCTGCGCTTCGCCGAGGTCGCGATGCAGGACGCGAAGCGGCGGCAGTGCCGCGGCGGGATCGGGATGGCGACGGACGGCGTCGTCAGCTCGGCGACGCGGGCCCTGGAGGTGGAGGCCGAGCTGCGGGCGGCCATCCACGGCACCGGGCTGGTGCTGGAGTACCAGCCCGTCGTCCGCCCGGACGGCACGATCGCCTCGGCCGAGGCGCTGGTGCGCTGGCACCACCCGGTCCGCGGCATGATCCCGCCCGGTGACTTCCTGCCCGTCGCCCAGCGCAGCGGCCTGCTGCGCGAGCTGGACCTGTGGGTGCTGCGCACGGCCTGCGCCGAGGCCGCGACCTGGCCCGAGCACCGCGGGAACCGGCCCTCGGTCGCGGTGAACCTGGCCGGCCTGCTGCCCGGCGACGCGGACTTCCTCCCCGTCGTGGACGGCATCGTCGCCGAGTCCGGGCTGGAGCGCGACCGGCTCGTCCTGGAGCTGGTGGAGACCAGCCTCGTCGCCCTGCCGCCGCACGCCCTCGCCGCGATGGCCGAGCTGAACGCCTCGGGCGTCCGGTTCGCGGTGGACGACTTCGGCACCGGCTACTCGTCGCTGGCCCGGCTCAAGGAGCTGCCGGCCCAGACCGTCAAGGTGGACCGCGCGTTCGTCATCGGCGTCGGCGACGACCCGGCCGCGTTCGCGGTGGCCCGCGCCGTCGTCGACATGGCCAGGGCGATGGGCCGCAGCACCGTCGCGGAGGGGGTCGAGACCGCCGAGCAGTTCCACGTGCTGCGCGGCATCGGGGTCGACGCCTACCAGGGCTGGCTGTTCTCCAGCCCGCTGGCTCCCCCCGCCCTGCGCGCGCTGCTGGAGGGCGACCGCCTCCCCACGCCCGCGACGAGCGCCCTGCCGTACGCGTAGCCGGTTGCAGCAAGGCCACCTTCACGCGACGAGGTTGCCGGAAGGTGGCCTTCCTGCAACGGGGGCCACGGTCGCGGTCTGATCACGGAGGCGTGCGACTGTCGGTCCGGCGGGCTAGCCTCGGCCTTCTGCGGCGGCCGGCAAGGGGTCGTCGGTGAACCAGGGGGTCTCCCGGATGATCGAGTTCCGGGGCGTGACCAAGCGATTCCCCGACGGCACGGTGGCGGTCGACTCGCTCGACCTCACCGTCGACGACGGCGGCATCACCGTCTTCGTGGGGCCCTCGGGCTGCGGCAAGACCACGTCGCTGCGGATGATCAATCGCATGGTCGAGCCGACGAGCGGCACGATCCACATCGACGGCACGGACATCATGGCCGGCGACCCGGCGAAGCTGCGGCGCGGCATCGGCTACGTCATCCAGCAGGCCGGGCTGTTCCCGCACCGCACGATCCTGGACAACATCGCCACCGTCCCGATCCTGCTGGGCTGGGACAAGGCGAAGGCGCGCAGGCGGGCCGCCGAGCTGATGGAGATCGTCGGGCTGGTGCCGGAGATGGCCCGGCGCTACCCGGCGCAGCTCTCCGGCGGCCAGCAGCAGCGCGTCGGCGTGGCCCGCGCCCTGGCCGCCGACCCGCCCGTGCTGCTGATGGACGAGCCGTTCAGCGCCGTGGACCCGGTGGTCCGCGAGAGCCTGCAGGACGAGCTGCTGCGGCTGCAGGCGGAGCTGGGCAAGACCATCGTGTTCGTCACCCACGACATCGACGAGGCCGTCAAGCTCGGCGACCGGGTCGCGGTGTTCCGCACCGGCGGCATCCTCGCCCAGTACGACGAGCCGGGCCGGCTGCTGGCCCGGCCCGCCGACGACTTCGTGGACGGCTTCGTCGGGCGCGACCGCGGCTACCGCGGGCTGGGCTTCCTCTCCGACGAGCTGCCGCTGGGCACGCTCGCCACCACACCGCTGGGCGCGGCCGCGCCGGACGGCGCGTGGACGCTGGTCGTCGACGACGAGCAGCGCCCGCAGGGCTGGCTGGCCGCCCGCCACCGCACCGACGCCCCGGTCACCGCCGAGCACCTCGTGCCCGGCGGCTCGCTCTACGACGTCACCTCGGGCTCGCTGCGCAGCGCGCTCGACGCGGCGCTGTCCTCGCCTTCGGGGCAGGGTGTCGCGGTGGACGCCGACGGCCGCGTGGTCGGCTCCGTGAGCGCCGACGACGTGCTGGCGGCCCTGGCGTCCGTGCGGGCGCAGGAGGCTGCGTGAACTGGTCGTGGGTTCCCCGGAACCTGGATCTGATCGGTGAGCTGACGCTCCAGCACCTGTGGCTGGCCCTGCTCCCCGTGCTGCTGGGCCTGGTGATCTCGGTGCCGCTGGCGTGGCTCGCCACCCGCGCGCCCGCCGCCCGGGCCGTGCTCATCACCGTCACCGGCCTGCTCTACACGGTGCCCTCGCTCGCGCTCATCGTCATGCTGCCGCTGGTGCTGGGCCTGGGCATCCTCAGCCCGCTCAACGTCGTCATCGCGCTGACGATCTACACGGTCGCGCTGCTGGTGCGCTCCATCGCCGACGCCCTCGACGCCGTGCCGACGGTCGTGGTCGCCGCGGCCACGGCCATGGGCTACACGCCGCTGCGCCGGTTCGTGGCCGTGGAGCTGCCGCTGGCCGTGCCGGTCACGGTGGCCGGGCTGCGGGTTGCGGCGGTGTCGAACATGAGCCTGGTGACGGTCGGCGCGATCGTCGGTCTCGGCGGGCTCGGGGTGCTGTTCACCGACGGCTTCCAGCGCGACATCCCCGCCGAGATCCTCACCGGCATCGTGCTGGTGCTCGTGCTCGCCCTCGTCGTCGACGCGCTGCTGCTGCTCGCGGGCCGCGCCGCCACGCCGTGGGCCCGCGTCGGCCAGGGGGCGAAGGCGTGACCGGCATCGTCGAGTGGTTCGCCGACCCGGCGAACTGGACGGGCGCCGACGGCGTGCCGACCCGCCTGCTGGAGCACCTCTCCTACACGCTGCTGGCCCTGGTGATCGCCGCGGCGGTCGCGATCCCGCTGGGCCTGTGGATCGGGCACACCGGGCGCGGCGGGTTCGCCGTCGTCAGCCTGGCCAACGCGCTGCGCGCCCTGCCCACGTTCGGGCTGCTGGTCCTGCTGGCCAACGCGTTCGGGATCGCGCTCACCCCGCCGATCGTCGCACTGGTGATCCTGGCGATCCCGCCGATCCTGGCCGGCACCTACTCCGGGGTGCAGGCCGTCGACCGGGCGATCGTCGACGCCGCCCGCGGCATGGGGATGGACGAGCGCGAGGTGCTGTTCCGGGTGGAGCTGCCCAACGCGCTGCCGCTGATCCTCGGCGGCGTGCGCAGCGCCACGCTGCAGATCATCGCCACCGCCACGATCGCCGCGTACGTGGCGCTGGGCGGGCTCGGCCGGTTCATCATCGACGGCCTGTCGGTGCGCAACTTCGCCGAGATGGCCGCCGGGTCGATCCTGCTCGCGCTGCTCGCGATCGCCGCGGACCTCGTGCTCGCCGGCGTCCAGCGCGCGGTCGTCTCGCCCGGCCTGCGGCCCTCGGTCGCCACCCGCCCCCGCCCCCGCCGCCTGCGCGCGGTCGCCTGAACCCCCGGCCCCCGGGCCCGGATCTCCCCCCGAGAAGGAGCACGACGATGAAGAAGCTCATGCGGCTGGCCGGTGCCGTCGCCGCGCTGTCCCTGGCGCTCACCGCGTGCGGTGGCGGCGGTGACCCGCTCGCCGGCGGCGGTTCCGGCGACACCGGCGGCGACGCGGGCGCGCCGATCCGGATCGGCGCCGCCCAGTTCACGGAGAACATCCTGCTCGCCCAGATCTACGGCCAGGCGCTGGAGGCCCAGGGCGTCGCGGTGGAGATCCTGCAGCCGATCGCCAGCCGCGAGGCGTACTTCCCGGGCCTGCGGGACGGCTCGATCGACCTGGTGCCCGAGTACACCGGCGTGCTGCTGCAGTACCTGAGCCCCGAGGCGCAGGAGAAGTCGGCCGACGAGGTCTACACCGCGCTGCAGGGCGTGATCCCCGAGGGCCTGACGCTGCTGGAGCGCTCGGAGGCGGAGAACAAGGACGCCGTCGTCGTCACCCAGGAGTTCGCCACCCAGAACAACCTGACGACGATCGCCGACCTGGCCCCGCTCTGCCCGCAGATCACGTTCGGCGGCCCGCCGGAGTTCCAGGAGCGCCCCGACGGCATCCCCGGCATCGAGGCGACGTACGGCTGCACGTTCGCCGGCTACAGCTCCCTGGACGTGGGCGGCCCGCTGACGGTCACCGCGCTGCGGGACGGCAACGTCCAGGCCGCCGACCTGTTCACCACCGACCCGACGATCGAGGCCAACGGCTTCGTCGCGCTGGAGGACCCGCTCAACAACTTCGCCGCGCAGAACGTCGTGCCGCTCATCAACTCCGAGAAGGCGACCGACCAGGTGCAGCAGGTCCTCAACGACATCTCCTCGCGCCTGACCACCGA
>JAPLAT010000659.1 GCA_026393175.1 Pseudonocardiales bacterium | reverse complement strand
GGTCTGAACTTGTGTGCGGAGATCGTATCACCAGGAATCTGGAGGATTTCCGCTGGGGTACCAGGACTCGAACCTAGACTAACTGAACCAGAATCAGTCGTGCTGCCAATTACACCATACCCCACTGGAGCACGTTCACCGGAGCGTCCGTGTCCTGCGCGCAGAACTCTAGCCGACGCCCCCGGCGGCCTCCAAACCGGCCCTCAACCGGCGCAGGGAGCGCTCGCGGCCGAGCAGTTCCATCGACTCGTACAGCGGCGGCGACACCGTCCGGCCGCTCACGGCGACCCGCACCGGCGCGAACGCCTTGCGCGGCTTGAGGCCCATGCCGTCGATGAGGGTGGCCTTCAGCGAGCCCTCGATCGCGGCGGCGGACCAGTCGCCGAGCGCATCGAGGCCGGTCAGGGCCGCGTCGAGCACGGGAGCGGCGTCGGCGCCGAGGTTCTTGGCCGCGGCGTCGTCGTCCACGGCGAAGGCGTCCTCGCCGACGAACAGGAAGCGCAGCATCCGCGCGGCGTCGGAGAGCACGACGCTGCGCTCCTGCACGAGCGGGGCCGCGGCGGCGAGCAGGGCCCGGTCGTCCGCGGTGAGCGGGCCCACGCCCTCCCGGGCGAGGTAGGGCTCCACGCGGCGGGCGAAGTCGTCCACCGGGAGCGCGCGGAGGTGCGCCGCGTTGATCGCCTCGGCCTTCTTGAGATCGAAGCGCGCCGCATTTCCCGAGACCCTCGTCACGTCGAATGCGGCGGTCATCTCGGCCATCGAGAACACGTCCCGGTCCTCGGCGATCGACCACCCGAGCAGCGCCAGGTAGTTGAGCAGCCCTTCGGGCACGAAACCGCGCTCGCGGTAGAGGAACAGGTTGGATTCCGGGTCGCGCTTGGACAGCTTGCGATTGCCCTCGCCGGTGACGAGCGGCAGGTGGCCGTACCGGAACGGCCCGTCGCCGATGCCGACCCGCTGCAGCGCCTCCAGCAGCGCGATCTGCCGCGGGGTGGAGGAGAGCAGGTCCTCGCCGCGCAGCACGTCGGTGATGCCCATCAGGGCGTCGTCGAGCGGGTTGGTGAGCGGGTAGAGCGGGGAGCCGTCGCCGCGGGCGAGCACGAAGTCCGGCACCGTGCCGGCGCGGAAGGTGACCTCGCCGCGGACGAGGTCGGTGAAGGTGATGTCGCGGTCCGGCATCCGCAGCCGGTAGACCGGGGCGCGGCCCTCGGCGCGGAAGGCCTCGCGCTCGGCGTCGGTGAGGTCGCGGTCGGCGTTGTCGTAGCCGAGCTTCGGGTCGCGGCCGGCGGCCCGGTGGCGCGCCTCGATCTCCTCGGCCCGGGAGAACGACTCGTACACCTCGCCCGCGGCGATGAGCCGGGCCAGCGCGTCGGCGTAGAGGGCCCCGCGCTCGCTCTGCCGGTAGGGCTCGTGCGGGCCGCCGACCTCGGGGCCCTCGTCCCAGTCCAGCCCCAGCCAGCGCAGCGCGTCGAGGAGCGCGGCGTAGGACTCGGCGGAGTCGCGGCTGGCGTCGGTGTCCTCGATGCGGAAGACGAACGTGCCGCCGGAGTGCCGCGCGTGCGCCCAGTTGAACAGGGCGGTGCGGATGAGGCCGACGTGCGGCGTACCCGTCGGGGAGGGACAGAAGCGGACGCGGACGTTCTCGGTAGCCATGGTCTTGCCAGGCTAGCGGACCGGGCGTAAATTCAACGCATGTTGAAAACTACCTGCGCGGTCGTCGGCGGCGGGCCCGCCGGGATGGTCCTCGGACTGCTGCTGGCCCGGGCGGGGGTGGAGGTCACCGTGCTCGAGAAGCACGCGGACTTCCTGCGCGACTTCCGCGGCGACACCGTCCACTCCTCCACGCTCACCCTGCTCGACGAGCTCGGCCTCGGGGAGCGGTTCGCGGCGATCCCGCACCGGCTGCTCGACCGGATGCAGGGCCAGCTCGACACCGGCACGGTCCAGATCGCGGACCTGCGCCGCCTCCCCGGCGCGCACCCGCACATCGCGCTGGTGCCGCAGTGGGACTTCCTCGACCTGCTCGCCGACGCCGCCGCGGAGGAGCCGACGTTCACGCTGGTGCGCAACGCCGAGGTGACCGGGCTGCGGCGCGAGGGCGGCCGCGTGGCGGGCGTGCGCTGGCGCGACCGGGTCAGCGGCGAGGAGCACGAGCTGGCCGCCCAGGTGACCGTGGCGGCCGACGGGCGCGGCTCGGCCGTGCGGGCGGCCGCCGGACTCGTGCCGCGCGGCTTCGGCGTGCCGATGGACGTCTGGTGGTTCCGGCTGCCGCGCCGCGACACCGACCCGGCGGGCGGGGTGGGCCGGTTCTCCACCGGGCACTTCTGCGTCATGATCGACCGCGGCGACTACTGGCAGTGCGGCTACCTCATCCGCAAGGGCAGCGACACCG
>JAPLAT010000027.1 GCA_026393175.1 Pseudonocardiales bacterium | reverse complement strand
GACTGCAGGTCGGCGGTCATCCGGAACACCGGGGCCGGGAGCAGGTGCACCTCGTCGTAGATGACCAGGCCCCAGTCGCGGGAGTCGAACAGCTCCAGGTGCCGGTACTCGCCCTTGGTCTTGCGGGTGATCACCTGGTAGGTCGCGATGGTGACCGGGCGGATCTCCTTGCGCTCCCCGGAGTACTCGCCGATCTCGTCCTCGGTGAGGCTGGTGCGCGCGACGAGCTCGCGCTTCCACTGCCTGCCCGCGACGGTGTTGGTGACCAGGATGAGCGTCGTGGCCTGCGCCTCGGCCATCGCGGCCGCGCCGACCAGCGTCTTGCCCGCGCCGCAGGGCAGCACCACGACCCCGGACCCGCCCGCCCAGAACCCGTCCACGGCCTGGCGCTGGTAGTCGCGCAGCGTCCAGCCGTCCTCGGCCAGCGCGATGGGGTGCGCCTCGCCGTCGACGTACCCGGCCAGGTCCTCGGCGGGCCAGCCGATCTTGAGCAGGGCCTGCTTGAGGTGCCCGCGCTCGGACGGGTGCACGATCACCGTGTCCTCGTCGACGCGCGCGCCGAGCAGCGGGGTGATCTTCTTCTGGCGCAGCACCTCCTCCAGCACCGCGCGGTCGAGCGCGACGAGGACGAGCCCCTGCACCGGCGACTGGACGAGCTGCAGCCGCCCGTAGCGGCCCATGGTGTCGACGACGTCGACGAGCAGCGGCTGCGGGACGGCGTAGCGGGAGTACCGGACCAGCGCGTCGACGACCTGCTCGGCGTCGTGCCCCGCCGCCCGGGCGTTCCACAGCGCGAGCGGCGTGACCCGGTAGGTGTGCACGTGCTCCGGGGCCCGCTCCAGCTCCGCGAAGGGGGCGATCGCGGTGCGGGCGGCCTGCGCGTCGGCGTGGTCGACCTCGAGGAGCAGGGTCTTGTCGGACTGGACGATGAGCGGTCCGTCGGTCACGGCGAGCTGGCCTCCGAGCTGGAGAGATGTGATCGGTGTCTCGGTGAGCGGCGCTTGCGCGTCGTCGGGCGGTGACCGAGCCGGGGGGTGCACGGGGGGACCTGGGCTATGCTCCGCAGCGCACCGTCGGCGAGAGCGCACCAGTCCCGCCGCGATCATATCCGGTCCGAGCGGCCGGCGCCCGACCCCAGCGGGCGCGTGTCGCGCAGCCGGTCCCGACGACAGGCGCGAGAAGAACCCACCCGATGCACCGTTCCCCGTACGCCCCGCCCCGACCCCGGCCCGCCCCACCACCCACCGCCCCTGAGGTGCTGTTCGGCTCCCGCGGTCTCGCGGTGCACCCCGCGCGCGTGACAGAGTTCGGCGGATCGTCGCCGGCAATCCTCAGGGGGACGTTGACGTGACCACGACCGAGCCCACGACCTCGTGGGCGGAGCGGGTGAACCCGCGCAACTGGACGCTGGCGTGGAAGCTCGTCGCGATCGGCCTCGTGCCGGCGCTGCTGGCCCTCGCGCTGGGCGTGCTGCGCATCTCCGACCAGGCCGGTGACGCCGCCGAGCTGGGGGCGAGCAACCGGCTCCTCGAGGTCCGCACCGAGGTCGCGGCCGCGGGCGACGCCCTGCGCCAGGAGCGCGACGAGGCCGCCCGCTTCGTCGCCGGCGGGCGCACCCAGGACCGGGGCGTGCTCGACATCGGCATCGGGCAGACCGACGACGCCGTGGCCACCGCGCTGGCCACCGTGCGCGAGCTCGACCCGGCCGACTACGACGCCACCACCACCACGGCGCTGACCCAGGCCGAGGAGGCGCTGGCCCAGCTGCCGGCGCTGCGCAACGACGTCGGGGCCGGGTCCACCACCACCACCGGCGCGGTCGTGCAGCGGTTCACCGGTGTCGTGGCCAGGGTCGACGCGCTCGACCGCGCGCTGCTGCGCCAGCTGCGCACCCCGGACGTGGCCGGCCTGGCCGACGCCCTCACCGCCGCCGCCGACGTGCGCGAGCAGCTGGAGCTGCAGCACACCGTGCTCGGCGCGGCCATCCTCGCCGGCGCGCTCACCCCGGCCGACGTGGCCTCGAGCCAGGCGTCGGACACCCTGATCGCCACGGCGTTCAGCAACTACCGCCTCGCGCTCACGCCCGAGCAGTACGAGCGCTACGGCGCGCTGGGCGAGGGCAGCCCCGAGTTCCAGCGCCGCGCCGACGTGCGGGACGCCATCGCCACCACGCAGATCGACCGGCCCGTGCTGGTCGACCCCGCCGTCTGGGACGAGGCGCACGCCGCGCTCGTCGGCACGGTGCAGGCGGCCGACGCGAACCTCGCCCAGGAGCTGGGCGCGGCGAGCGTCGCCGCCGAGGAGCGGGCCAGCAACCTCGCCGGCATCAACTCGGTGATCCTCATGCTCGGCCTGCTGTTCGGCATCACGGTCGCGGTCCTCATCGCCCGCGCCCTGATCCGCTCGCTGCGGGTCCTGCGCACCTCCGCACTCGACGTCGCCGAGCGGCGGCTGCCGCTGGCGGTCGAGAGCATGCGGTCCGGCGAGGCCCCCGACGTCACGGTCGACCCGGTGCCGCTCACCTCGCGCGACGAGGTCGGCCAGGTGGCCCGCGCGTTCGACGCGGTGCACGGCCAGGCCGTCCGCCTCGCGGCCGACCAGGCCGCGCTGCAGACCAACGTCAGCAGCATGTTCGTCAACCTCTCCCGCCGCAGCCAGGCCCTCGTCGAGCGCCAGCTGCAGCTCATCGAGCAGCTGGAGAGCAACGAGCAGGACCCGGACCAGCTGTCCAACCTGTTCCAGCTCGACCACCTCGCCACGCGCATGCGGCGCAACTCCGAGAACCTGCTGGTCCTCGCGGGCACCGACCTCGCCAAGCGCAACATCGCGCCGGTCCCGATGGTCGACGTCCTGCGCGCCGCGGTGTCGGAGATCGAGCAGTACCAGCGCATCGTCGTGCAGGCGCCGCCGTCGGCGTCGATCGTCGGCCGCGCCGCGAGCGACCTCGTCCACCTGCTGGCCGAGCTGCTCGACAACGCCACCAACTTCTCCCCGCCCGACTCGCAGGTCGTCATGAGCACCACCCGCACCGCCGACGGCGCGGTGCTGGTGGAGATCGCCGACCGCGGCGTCGGCATGATCGACTACGAGCTCGCCGACGCCAACCAGCGCCTCGGCGGCCCGTCCTCGGTCGACGTCTCGGCCTCGCGCCGCATGGGCCTGTTCGTGGTCGGCCGCCTGGGCGCCCGCCACGGCATCCAGGTGCAGCTGAGCACGTCCTCCGCGGGGGGCCCGGGCGCCGGGCTCACCGCGTCGGTCACCGTGCCGGCCGCGCTCGTCCCCGGCTCCGAGGCCGAGCAGGCCCGCCGCGACGTGGCCGCGGGCACCGGGTCCGCGTTCGACGTCCCGCCGCAGCGCGTGCCCGCCCCGGCCGCTCCCGCCGCCCCGGCGGGCTCGCTCTCCGCGCTGGTGTCCGGCGGCGACGGCCCCGCCACGCCCACGCCGTTCGAGCAGGCCGAGCGCCCGGCACCGGTCAACGGGTCCACGCCCGCGCTCCCGACCCGCCGCCCCGGTTCCTCGCTGCAGCCCGAGGGCTTCGGCCCGCCGCGCACGCCCGACACCTCGGTGGCCGAGCGGGCCCGGCAGGACCAGGCGGACGCCGAGCGCGCCGCCGCCGAGCGCAGCGAGCAGGAGCGCGCCGCGCAGGAACGGGCCGAGCAGGAGCGCATCGAGCAGGAGCGCGCTGACGCGATGTCCGGCGGCCCGGAGGACGGTGCCACGGAGCGCCCGGACGGGCCCGCAGGTGCCGACGTCGAGTCCGTCACCGCTGCGCACCCGGTCGTCCGGCCGGTGGCCGAGCGCACCGAGCAGCCGGATGCGGCGGCCCCCGAGCACCGCAACGGCGCCGCGCCGTACGTCAACGGCACGAACGGCACCACCGGCAGGCCGGCCCCCGACGCGCTGCGCACCCCGTGGCCCGGCGGCGCCCCGCCGCACGGCAACGGCACCGCGCCGCGCCCGTCCCCGCTGCCGCAGCGGCGGCCGGCCGAGCAGCCCTCGGCCGAGCGCCAGGGCACCGGGTCGGAGCCGATCGCCCCGCCGACGATGCCCATGCCTGCGGTCGACCGCGCCGCCGCCACCCCGTCCGCCGAGCCGGCGGCGGAGGCCACCGACCCGTCCCCGACCACGGGCCCGGCCGGGCCCGCCGCGGGCATCGTCCCCCCGGCGCCGGAGCTCCCGCCCGCCCGGTCCGACGCCGACGGCCTGTTCGCGCCGGCCGTGCCGGCCGACGCCGGGGCCCGCCCGGTCCCGGACGAGGGTCTCCCGGCCGCCCCGGTCGTGGACGCCATGCCGCCGCGGCCCACCGACCGCGGCAGCGGGTTCGAGCTGGGCGAGACCACGCCGATCTTCGAGGAGATCGCGTCGGCCTGGTTCCGCTCCAACCGGCCGCTCCCGGTCGACTGGGAGGACGAGCAGGGCTCGGAGGCCGACGCCCCGTCCGCGGCTCCGGCCGCCGAGCCCCGGCCCGCCGCGCCCCAGGCCCCCGCGGCCCCCACGGGCCAGGCGCCCGCAGCGCAGCCGCCCGGGTACCCACC
>JAPLAT010000418.1 GCA_026393175.1 Pseudonocardiales bacterium | reverse complement strand
CTGGCGGTGTCCGCCCGCCGCTCGCCGCGGCTGCGCGGCGGGCTCGCCCGGGCCCTGTCCGACGTCCGCGCCGGGCTGGGCGGGCGCACCGGACCGGGCGTCGTCCTGCTGTCGGTGGCCGGGCTCGCCGGGCACCTCGCGCTGTTCGTCGTCGCGGCCAGGGCCGCCGGGGCGCAGGCCCCGCTGGCCGACCTGTTGCCGCTGCTGCTCGCCGCGCTGCTCGCCATGGTGCTGCCGCTCAACGTCGGTGGCTGGGGGCCGCGCGAGGCCGTCGCCGCCGTCGGGTTCTCCGCGGCCGGGTACGGCGCCGCGCAGGGGCTCACCGTCGCCGTCGCGTTCGGGGTGCTCGGGCTGATCGCCTGCCTGCCGGGGGCGCTGGTGCCGCTGCTGCTGCGCAGGCGCGGCGGCGCGTCCCCGGCGCCGGTACCGTCGGTGCCCGCGCAGGCAGACGGTCAGGGGGTGGTCCGGTGCTGATCCTCGTCCGGCACGGGCAGGTCGCGGCGAACGCCGACGGCCTGCTGCTCGGCCGCGCCGACCCACCGCTCACCGCCACCGGCCACCGGCAGGCCTGCGCGCTAGCCGCGGCGCTGCCGCGCCCGGCGCGGATCGTGTCCAGCCCGCTCGTCCGGGCCCGGCAGACCGCCGCCGTGCTCGCCGCGGCGCCGCCCGTGCACACCGCCGGCGTCGAGATCGACGAGCGCTGGGTGGAGATGGACTACGGCGACCTCGACGGCTGCCCGCCGTCCGCGCTCGGCGACCGGTCCTGGCAGGACTGGCGCGCCGACCCCGGGTTCGTCCCGGCAGGCGGGGAGTCCCTGGCCGCGGTCGGCCGCCGGGTGCGGGAAGCCTGCGCGGACCTCGCCGACGACGCCGCCCGCGGCGACGTGGTCGTCGTCAGCCACGTCTCGCCCATCAAGGCCGCCGTCACGTGGGCGCTGGGCGTGGACGACGCGGTGGCGTGGCGGATGTTCCTCGGCGACGCCGCGGTGTGCCGGATCGACACCAGCGGCCCGACGCCGCTGCTGCTCGGGTTCAGCGACTGCGCCGCCTCCCGCGAGGTGGCCCGCGCGTCCGTCCCGGGGCCGCTCAGCCGGGCCTGAGCTCCCGGTTCAGCGCGCCACGAGCCGGGCGTAGACGTCGCCCGAGCGCCCGGCCGGGCGGTGGCGCTCCAGCAGCGGCACGAGCTCGGCGGCGGTGAGCCAGCGCTCGCCGGCCCAGGTCAGGGTCTCGACGGGGGAGTAGTTGTAGCGGTAGGCGCCCCCGCCGAGGGCCTCGACGCGGGCCAGCACGGCCAGCGCGGCGTTGTGGGCGGGGGGCAGGTACTCGAACGACAGCGCGCGCACCGGCCGCGACAGCCCGTTCAGCACGTCCAGCTCGAAGCCCTCGACGTCGACCTTCACGAACGCCGGCTCGCCGTGCGCGGCCACCAGCGCGTCCAGCGTCGTCACCGCGACGTCGACCGTGCGGTCCCAGCGGACCTTCGCGAAGCTCGCGTCGGCCCCGACCGACCCGATCCACTCCGGCGACATCGACGACACCGTGGGCGTGGCGGAGGAGACCCCCAGCCGGGCCCGTCCGGGCCGGGCACCCACGGCGTCGGGCACCAGGACCACGCCCGGGTCCCGGCCGAAGAGCAGGCGCAGGACCCGCACGAAGTCCGGCTGCGGCTCCACGGCGACGACGGTCGCGCCCAGCTTCCGCCACGCGCGCACCCGGCTGCCGACGTGCGCGCCGACGTCGACCGCGACGTCACCGGGACCGAGGAACTGCCGGTAGAAGGCCACCATGCGGCGGTGCCGGCCGGGGATCCCGTGGTACATCGCCAGGGAGCGCGCGATCCCGCGGGCGCGGCGCAGCTGCTCGGCGGGGGGCACGCGGTCACCCTAGAGGGTGACGGCGAGGGGCCGGCCGCGGTCCGCCGGCCCCCCGTGCGCGCCCGGTCAGCCACGGGTCAGGGCGGCGATGCGGGACAGCCTGCCCTCCGCCTCCGCCGTGCGGGCCAGGGACGCCAGCAGCAGCGCGAGCACCTCGGCGAACGCGTCGACGACCCGCAGCTCGGCCGGCAGCGGCCCGGGCCCCGGGCGGGCGACGAGGAACAGCAGGCCGAGCGGGCGGCCCTCGATGTGCAGGCCGACGGCCGCGCCGTGCCCGGCCGAGCGGGGGTCGGGGAAGCCGGTGGCGGCCGGGTCGAACGGCCGGGCGTGGACGGCGCCCAGGGCGGCCGCGACGGCGGCGGGTGGCGGCGCGTCCGCGAGCCGCTCGGCCAGCCAGCGCGGCACGCCGAACGCCCCCGCGAAGCGCAGGTCCCCCGCGTGGCACCGGTAGAGGCCCGCGCACTCGGCGTCCAGGGCGTGGGCCAGCGGCCGCACCGCGGCCC
>JAPLAT010000029.1 GCA_026393175.1 Pseudonocardiales bacterium | reverse complement strand
CTGCCGCTCCACCGACCCCTCGAAGTCCGAGGTCTACGTGGTGGAGGGCGACTCCGCGGGCGGCTCGGCCAAGTCCGGCCGCGACTCGATGTTCCAGGCGATCCTGCCGATCCGCGGCAAGATCATCAACGTCGAGAAGGCGCGGATCGACCGGGTCCTCAAGAACACCGAGGTCCAGGCGATCATCACGGCGCTGGGCACCGGCATCCACGACGAGTTCGACCTCGCGAAGCTGCGCTACCACAAGGTCGTGCTCATGGCCGACGCCGACGTCGACGGCCAGCACATCCGCACGCTGCTGCTCACGCTGCTGTTCCGCTTCATGCGCCCGCTGGTGGAGCACGGCCACGTGTTCCTCGCCCAGCCGCCGCTCTACAAGATCAAGTGGGGTGGCCGGGGCGCCGAGCCGGAGTTCGCCTACTCCGACCGCGAGCTGCAGGGCCTCGTGCAGGCCGGCCGCGAGGCGGGCAAGAAGCTGCCCAAGGACGAGGGCATCCAGCGCTACAAGGGCCTCGGCGAGATGAACGCCAAGGAGCTGTGGGAGACCACGATGGACCCGGCGCACCGGGTGCTCCTGCAGGTCACCCTGGACGACGCCGCCACCGCCGACGAGCTGTTCTCCGTGCTCATGGGCGAGGACGTCGAGTCGCGCCGGTCGTTCATCACCCGCAACGCCAAGGACGTGCGGTTCCTCGATGTGTGAGTCGACGGAACCGCGGACGAAGGACATCACGTGACCGACACCCTGGACCCCGCCCTGCCCGCCGCCGGGGGTGGCGGCGACCGCACCGAGCCGGTCGACATCCAGCAGGAGATGCAGCGCTCCTACATCGAGTACGCGATGAGCGTGATCGTCGGCCGGGCGCTGCCCCTGGTCGAGGACGGGCTGAAGCCGGTGCACCGGCGCGTCCTGTACTCGATGGGGGAGAACGGGTTCCGGCCCGACCGCTCCTACGTCAAGTGCGCCCGCGTCGTCGGCGAGGTGATGGGGAACTACCACCCGCACGGCGACAGCTCGATCTACGACGCGCTGGTCCGGCTCGCCCAGCCGTGGGCGCTGCGCTACCCGCTGATCGACGGGCAGGGCAACTTCGGCAGCCGCGGCAACGACCCGGCCGCCGCCATGCGGTACACGGAGTGCCGGCTGTCCCCGCTCGCGATGGCGATGCTGCGCGACATCGACGAGGACACCGTCGACTTCTCCGACAACTACGACGGCAAGACCCAGGAGCCCGACGTCCTGCCGTCGGGGGTGCCCAACCTGCTGATCAACGGCAGCGCCGGCATCGCCGTCGGCATGGCCACCAACATCCCGCCGCACAACCTGCGCGAGGTCGGCGCCGGCGTGGTGTGGGCGCTGGACAACTGGGAGGCCTCCGACGAGGAGACCCTGGCCGCGCTCATGGAGCGCATCAAGGGCCCGGACTTCCCGACCGCGGGCCTCATCGTCGGCCGCGACGGCATCGAGCAGGCCTACCGCACCGGCCGCGGCTCGGTGCGGATGCGCGCCGTCGTCGAGGTCGAGGAGGACTCCCGGGGCCGCACGATCCTGGTCGTCACCGAGCTGCCCTACCAGGTCAACCCGGACAACCTCATCGAGTCGATCGCCGCGCAGCACCGCGACGGCAAGCTGTCGGG
>JAPLAT010000151.1 GCA_026393175.1 Pseudonocardiales bacterium | reverse complement strand
AGGCCGAAGCGCTCGGCGTCGAGGATGACCATGGCCGTGGCGTTGGGGACGTCCACCCCGACCTCGACGACGGTGGTGGCCAGCAGGACGTCGATCTCGCCGCGCTCGAAGGCCCGCATCACGGCGTCCTTCTCGTCGGAGGGCAGCTTGCCGTGCAGGGTGCCCAGCCGCAGCCCGGCGAGCGCGCCCTCGGCGAGGCGGGGGCCGATGTCGAGGACGGCGAGCGGGGGGCGGCGCCCCTCCTCGGTGGCGTCGTCGGGCGGCGGCTCGCCGTCGTCCTCCTTCTCGGCCTCCCCGACCCGCGGGAACACGACGTAGGCCTGGTGGCCCGCCGCGACCTCCTCACGCACCCGCCGCCACACGCTCGCGAACCACGACGGCTTCTCCGCCAGCGGGACGACGGTGGTGGCGATGGGCGAGCGGCCGCCGGGCAGGCCGTGCAGCGCGGAGACCTCCAGGTCGCCGTACACCGTCATGGCGACGGTGCGCGGGATCGGCGTGGCCGTCATGACCAGCATGTGCGGGGCCAGCTCGCCGCGGCCGCGCAGGGCGTCGCGCTGCTCCACGCCGAAGCGGTGCTGCTCGTCGACGACGACGAGGCCGAGGTCGGCGAACCCGACGCGGTCCTGGATGAGCGCGTGCGTGCCGACGACGATGCCGGCCGCGCCGGACTGCGCGTCGAGCAGCGCCTGCTTCTTGGCCGCGGCGGGCAGGGAGCCGGTGAGCAGCGCGACCCGGGTGGCGTGCTCGGCCGCGCCCAGCTCGCCGGCCTGCCCGAGGTCGCCGAGCAGCCCGCGCAGCGACCGGGCGTGCTGCGCGGCCAGGACCTCGGTGGGCGCGAGCATGGCCGCCTGCCGCCCGCCGTCGACGACCTGCAGCATCGCCCGCAGCGCGACGATCGTCTTGCCCGCGCCGACGTCGCCCTGCACCAGCCGGTTCATCGGGTGCGCGCGCGACAGGTCGGCCGCGACGTCGGCCCCGACGGCGACCTGCCCCTCGGTGAGCGCGAAGGGCAGCCGGGCGTCGAACGCGTCGAGCAGCCCGCCCGACTTCGGCGGGCAGGCCGGCGCCGGGCGGGCGACGGTCGCGGCCCGGCGCAGCGCCAGCGCGAGCTGGACGCCCATCGCCTCGTCCCACACCAGCCGGTGGCGGGCGGCGTGGATGTCGGCCTCGGTCTCGGGCACGTGGATGCGCCGCAGCGCCCGGCCCAGCTCGGCGAGCCCCTCGGCCCGGCGCAGTCCTGCGGGCAGCGGGTCGGTCGGATCATCCAGGATGTCGAGCACCTGCCGCACGCACCGCGCGATCTGCTGCGAGGTGATCTTGCCCGTGGCCGGGTAGACTGACAGGAACGGCCGGACGACGTCGTCCTCGTCGAGCGGGTCGAACTGCGGGTGGGTGAGCTGCAGCTTGCCGTTGAACACGCCGACCTTGCCGGAGAACACCGCCCGCACCCCGGGCGTGACGACGTGCTTGAGCTTGTGGCCCTGGAAGAACGTGCAGTCGAGCGTGGCGCCGCGGTCGTCGCGGATGACGACCTGCAGCATCGTGCCCCGCCGGGCCCGCATCTCCCGCAGCGTGGCCTTCTCCACCTGCGCGATGAGCGTGGCGTGCTCGCCGATCTCCAGCCCGGCGATGGCGGTGAGCTCGCCGCGGTTGACGTAGCGGCGCGGGTAGTGCCGCAGGAGGCCACCGACGGTGGTGATGTCCAGCTGCGCGGCGAGCAGGTCGGCGGACCGCTTGCCCAGGACGGGCAGCAGCGGGTCGGGCAGGTCGCTCACTCCACCCCCAGCACCAGCGGGTACTCGGCCTGGCCGCCCCGGTGCACCACGAACTCCACCTCCGGGTGGGTGCGGCGCAGGTCGGCGGCCAGGCCCTCGCCCAGCGCGTCGTCGACGCCCTCGCCCAGCAGCGCCGTGACGATCTCGCCCCCCGCGGTCAGCATGCGGTGAGCCAACCACAGGGCCCCGACAGCGAGGTCCGGGGCGATGAGCACGACCTCGCCGTCCGAGAGCCCCAGCACGTCGCCCGGTTCGCAGCGCCCCACCCAGGTCAGCGCCTCGGACTCGGCTACCAGCAGCGCGGCCGTGCGGGTGCCCGCGGCGGCCTCCGCCATCGCGACGCCGTCCTCTCCCGGGCGCCGCTCCGGGTCGTGCACGGCCAGCGCCGCGAGCCCCTGCAGCACCGACGCCGTCGGCACCACCAGCACCTCCTGCCCGTCGCGGCGGGCGGCCGAAGCGGCCCGCTCGGCCACCGGCGTGCGGTCGGCGTCGCAGGGCAGCAGCACGACGTGCCGGGCGCGGGTGTCGCGCAGCGCCGCCGCGATGCCGCGCTCGTCGGCGGCCCCCGGGTCCAGGACGTCGGCGCCCGCCGAGCGGGCCAGCTCCGCGAGCTCGGCGCCGCCCGCGACGAGCAGGACCCCGCGCGGCCGGACGAACCGGTCGGGGACGGGCGCGATCTGGTCGGCGAACCGGACGACCGTGATCCGGTGCGGCCGCCCGGCGACGACGCCCGCCTCGATCGCCGCGCCGACGTCCGTGCAGTGCACGTGGACGTTCCAGGTGCCCTCGCCGTCGCCGACGACGGCCACCGAGTCGCCCAGCGCGTCCAGCTCCTCGCGGAGCGCGGCGACCGCCTCGTCGGGGGCCTCCAGGAGGTACATGACCTCGTAGTCGAACACCGACGACCCCGACTCCCTGGCCGCGACGAGGGCGTCCCGGCCGCGGACCGGGCCGCGCGCCCCGCCGCCGGGGGGCTCCGCGGGCGGGCGGCCGCTGACCAGCGCCGCCAGCGCGTCGAGCACGAGGTACAGGCCCAGGCCGCCCGCGTCGACCACCCCGGCCCGCGCGAGCTCGGGCAGCTGCCCGGTCGTCTCGCGCAGGGCCTGGCGCGCGGCGTCCGCGGCCGCGACGGCGACGTCGTCGAGCCGGTCCGAGCCGACCGCGGCCGCCGCCACCGCCGCGGCGGACAGCACCGAGAGCACCGTGCCCTCCCGGGGCCGGGTGACCGCCGCGGTGGCCAGCCGGTGCGCGCGCACGAGCGCGTCGGCGAGCACCGCACCCCCGCGGGACGGGCCCGCGACCGCGGCGACGGCGTCGGCGATGCCCCGCAGCACCTGCGACAGGATGACCCCGGAGTTGCCGCGGGCCCCGACGAGCGCGCCCCGGGCCAGCGCCGCGGCCACCGAGTCGCCGTCCTGGGCCGCCGCGTCGACGGCCGCGCGCATCGTCAGCACGAGGTTGGTGCCGGTGTCGGAGTCGGGCACCGGGAACACGTTGATGCGGTCGATCTCCGCGGCGTGCCGCTCGAGCGCCGCGACCGCCGTCCGCGCCCACCGGCGGAGCAGGGCGGCGTCGAGCACGGGGGGCACACCGGGAGCGTAGTGACCGGCAGGTACCCTGGTGTCTCGCGCCGGGGTATCCGCCCGGCAGATCGTCTACCCGAGGAGTGTCCGACGTGGCTGCCGTCTGCGACGTCTGTGGCAAGGGTCCGGGCTTCGGCATGTCCGTCTCGCACTCGCACCGCCGCACCCACCGCCGCTGGAACCCCAACATCCAGACCGTGCGCACGCCCGACGCCGGGGGCAACCGCCGCCGTCAGAACGTGTGCACGTCCTGCCTGAAGGCCGGCAAGGTGACCCGCGCCTGAGCGCGCCACAGCACGAACCACGACGGGCGTCCCCATCAGGGGGCGCCCGTCGTCGTTCTCGGGCCCCGTTGCAGCAAAGCCACTTTCATGCAAGCTCGTTGCGTGAAAGTGGCTTTGCTGCAACCGGGGGGGCTACGGCAGCTTCCAGTCCACCGGGTCCCCGCCGATCTCCTCCAGCATCTCGTTGACGCGGCTGAACGGCCGCGAGCCGAAGAAGCCGCGGTCGGCCGACATCGGGCTGGGGTGCGCGGACTCCACGACCGGCACGTCCGGCATCAGCGCGGCGAGCTTGCGCGCGTCGGAGCCCCAGAGGATCGCGACGAGCGGCTCGGCGTCGCGCTCGACCAGCGCGCGGATCGCCTGCTCGGTGACGGCCTCCCAGCCCTTGCCTCGGTGCGAGCCGGGGCTGCCCGGCTCGACGGTGAGGACCCTGTTGAGCAGCAGCACGCCCTGCTCGGCCCACGGGGTGAGGTCACCGGTGGACGGCGTCGGGTGCCCGAGGTCGGCGGTGTACTCGCGGAAGATGTTGGCCAGCGAGCGCGGCACCGGACGGGTCTCCGGCGCGACCGAGAACGACAGGCCGACGGCGTGCCCGGGCGTCGGGTACGGGTCCTGGCCGACGACGAGCACGCGCACGGCGTCGAAGGGCTGGGTGAACGCGCGCAGCACGTTCGCCCCGGCGGGCAGGTAGCGCCGCCCCGCGGCGATCTCGGCCCGCAGGAACTCCCCCATCTCGGCGACGACGGGCTCCACCGGGGCGAGCGCGCGGGCCCAGCCGGCCTCGACGATCTCGCTGAGCGGGCGCGCCATCAGCCCTCCAGCCGACGCAGCTCGGCGCGGAACCGCTTGCCCCGCGCGACGTAGCTGTCCACCGCGTAGGCGGTGGCGCCCTCCGGGACCTCGTGGCCCTCGCGGACCCGGGCCGGCACGCCCAGCGCCATAGTCCGGGGCGGGATCTCCGCGTTCGGCGAGACGACCGCGCCCGCCGCGACGACCGCGCCGGCACCGACCACGGCCCCGTTGAGGACGACCGAGCCGGACGAGATCAGCGCGTGGTCGCCGATCGTGGCCCCCTCGATGTGCACGTTGTGCCCCACCGTGACGTCGGCGCCGATGATCGTCGGCTGCCAGGCGGTGCAGTGCACGATCGTCCCGTCCTGGACGGACGTCCGCGGGCCGACCTCGATGCGCCCGTCGTCGCCGCGCAGCACGGCGGTGGGCCACACCGACGCCTCGGCGCCGATCGTCACGTTCCCGATCACGACCGCGTCGGGATGGACGTAGGCCTCGGGGTGGATGTCCGGTTCGGAGTCACCGAGCGCGTAGAGGGGCACGGCCCGACTCTAGGACCGGCCGCCCGGGTGGCGCGGACCGGCACGCACGCCGGGGATCAGTCGTCCGCGCGCAGCCGGTCCGCGAGCTCGTCGGCGACGAGGATCTCGGGCCGCACCGCCCCGCTGCGGTAGGCCGAGCGCCCGACCAGCTCGCTCAGCACCGGCGCGGTGATGAGCTGGAACACCGCCACCAGCACCAGCGTCGCGGCGCTCTCCAGCGGCACGCGCAGGGCCGCCCCGGCGAGGATCAGCAGCAGGCCCAGGGTCTGCGGCTTCGTCGCGGCCTGCAGGCGGCCGAGCAGGCTCGGCAGCCGCACCAGCCCGATCGCCCCGAGCAGGCACTGCAGCGCCCCGGCGATGAGCAGCGTGCCGGACACGACGTCCACGAGCAGCGTCACCGGTGCCACTCCCGGCGTTCGGTGAGCCGGGCCGCCGCCGCCGAGCCGACGAACGCCAGCAGCGCGAACGCGACGAGCAGCGGCACGTTGGAGCCGTCGCCGAAGTAGGCGACGTACACCGCAGCGGCGGCGACGAGCAGCACCACGAACACGTCGAGGGCGCCGATGCGGTCGAGGGTGTCGGGGCCGCGGAACAGCCGCACGAGCGTCAGCACGCCCGCGGCCACCAGCAGCGCGAGCACCACCAGAAACACGACGGTCACGAGACCGCCACCTCCTCGTCCGTGCCGAAGGCGGCGACGACCCGGCGCTGGACGTCGAGCGCGCGGTGCCGCGCCCGCTCGACCTCCCGGGCGTCGCGCGGCCCCAGCACGTAGATGTACCAGCGGGAACGGACGTGGTCGATCTGCAGCACGAGCGTGCCCGGCGAGAGCGTGTAGGCCCCCGCGATGAGCGCGACGACCCGGTCGGACGTGCTCGCCAGCGGCAGCTCGAGGATCGCGCCGCGCGAGCGCGGACCGCGGCGCAGCGTCTCCCGGCTGACCTCGAACGACGAGGCGACGAGGTCGCGGGCCAGGAACGCGGTGAGGCCGAGCAGCGCCAGCGGGCGCAGGGGCAGGTGCCGGTCGACCGGCCCCACCGGGAACACGAGCACCACCGCGACGGCGACGACCACGCCGCCCACCAGGGTCAGCGGCGTGAACGAGCCCCACAGCAGCACCCACACCAGGGTCAGCCAGGCGATGGTCGGTGTCCGGCTCACGGCGCCAGCACCGCCGCCACGTAGGGCTCGCGCGCGAGCAGGTCCACCCCGGCCCGGCCGGTGACCGCGGACAGCGGCCCGGCCCACCCGGCGATCGCCAGGCTGACCGCGACGAGCGCGGCCGTGGCGAGGTACATCGGCACGGCCGTGCGGGCGGTGCCGACGACGACCTCGTCGTCGGGGTCGGAGTCGGGCAGCGCGGGCACCGGGTCGCCCCAGAACACCCGCACCCACACCTTGGCCAGCGCGTAGAGGGTGAGCAGGCTGGCCAGCACGACCACGCCGGCGACGGCGACGGACCCCGGCCCGGCCGCCGCCCCGGCCTGCAGGAGCGCGAGCTTCGCGACGAACCCGGCCGTCGGCGGCACCCCGGCCAGGGTCAGCGCGGGGATCGCGAAGAGCACCGCGAGCCCCGGCGAGGTGCGCAGCAGCCCGCCCATCCGGTCCAGGGCGGTGGTGCCGGTGCGCCGCGTGATCAGACCGCTGACGAGGAACAGCGTCGCCAGCACCGTGATGTGGTGGGCCGCGTAGAGGGCCGCGCCGGACACCCCCGCCGCGTCGAACACGGCCAGCCCGAACAGCATGAACCCGATGTGGCTGACCAGCAGGAACGACAGGAGCCGGTTGAGGTCGTTCTGGGCGAGCGCCCCCAGCGCGCCGACGATCATGGTGGCGGCCGCGAGCCAGAGCAGCAGCACCCACGGTTCCTCGCGCGGGAAGAGCAGCGTCTGGGTGCGCAGCAGGGCGTAGAACCCGACCTTGGTGAGCAGGCCCGCGAACAGCGCCGCGACCGGGCCGGGCGCGTTCGGGTAGCTGTCGGGCAGCCAGAAGTGCAGCGGCACCATCGCGGCCTTGATCCCGAAGACGACGAGCAGCATCAGCCCGAGCACCGTGACGAGGCCGTCGGGCAGCAGCGCGATCCGCCCGGCCAGGTCCGCGAGGTTCACGGTGCCGGTGCCGGCGTAGACCATCGCGATCGCGGTGAGGAACAGCAGCGAGGACATCAGGCTGACCGTCACGTACGTCATGCCCGCGCGGATCTTCTCGGCGCTGGTGCGCCGGTTGATGAGCACGTAGGACGCGGTGAGCATGATCTCGAACGCGACGAACAGCGTGAACAGGTCGCCGGTGAGGTAGGCCAGCGAGACCCCCGCCGAGAGCATCAGGTACATCGGGTGGAACGTGGTGCTGGACGTGCCGCGCCCGTAGTCGGCGATGCGCTGGTCGATGGCGTAGACGAGCACGGCGAGCGTGACCAGCGTGGACACCAGCAGGAGCAGGGCGGAGAGCCGGTCGGCGACCAGCGCGATGCCGACGGGCGGCGCCCAGCCGCCGGGCCGGGCGACGATCGGGCCGCCGGCGTCGGCGGCCACGAGCAGCACCGTGGCGATCACCGACATCGCCACCAGCACGACGACCCCGACCACCCGCTGCAGCAGGGCCGAGCGGCTGCCGACGACCGTCAGCGCGGCGCCGAGCATCGGCAGCAGCACCGGCAGCGGCACGAGCAGGGACAGCACCTCCGGCGTCACGGGCGCGGCTCCCGGTCGTCGTCGTCGACGTGGTCGGCGTCCAGGGCCGCCGAGGGCATGGTCTGGCCCGCGATGCGGCGGTCCTCGACGTCGTCCTGCACCTCGTCGTGGCCGACCAGCACGAACGACCGGTAGCCCAGCGCCAGCAGGAACGTCGTCAGCGCGAAGGTGATCACCACGGCGGTGAGCGCGAGCGCCTGGGGCAGCGGGTCGGTGATGACGGCGGGGTCGACCGTGCCCAGCACCGGCGGGCGGCCGGGCGGGCCGCCGGCGATCTGCAGCAGCAGGTTCGTGCCGTGCCCGAGCACGACGACGCCGATCAGCACGCGCATCAGCGAGCGCTGCAGCAGCAGGTAGAAGCCGACGGCGTAGAGGACGCCGACGGTGACCGCCATGACGACGTTGATGGTGGTCACGCGGCGTCCCGCATGTCGCGCTCGATGCCGGCGCCCAGCGAGCGCAGCAGGTCGACGACGACGCCGACGATGAGCAGGTAGACCCCGACGTCGAGGAGCAGGTTGGTCTGCACGGAGATCTCGCCGAACAGCGGCGCCTCGACGGCGAGCTTGACGCTGGACAGCACCGGCGCACCGGCCACGAGCGGGGCCAGCCCGGACAGCACGGCGACCGCGAGGCCGGTGCCGATCACCACCGGCGGGCGGACGGCCACGCGCGCGCCGAAGCCGACGTCGCCGCCGGCGATGTGGCGCAGCACGAACGCCAGGCCGGCGACCAGCCCGCCGGAGAAGCCGCCGCCGGGCGAGTAGTGCCCGACCAGCAGCAGGTACATCGAGAACACCAGCATCGTCGGGAACAGCAGCCGCGCGGCGACCTCCAGCAACAGGGTCCGCTCGCCCCCCTCCCGCACGCCGCCGGGCAGCATCCAGGCCCCGTGCGGGGCGTCCCAGTCCTCCAGCCGATCCCTCATCCGAGCACGTCCTCCTCGTGGCGGGGGCTGCTCTGGCCGCTCCCGTCCTTGCGGTCGTAGCGCGTGGCCAGGACCAGGCTCGCCACGCCCGCACCCGCGATGAACAGCACGCCGATCTCGCCGACCGTGTCGAGCGCCCGGAACTCGACGAGGATCGCGGCGATGATGTTGTCGGCGCCCGCGCCGCTCTGCGCGAGGGCGAGGAAGTCGTCGCTCGCCGAGGCCGGGGCGACGCGCGCCCCGGACAGCACCACCGCCACCCCGGCCACGACGGCGCCACCGACGGTCGCGAGCAGCGCCTTGAACCGCTGGGCGCGCCGCGGCGAGGACTGCTCGGTGAAGTGCGACGGCAGGCGCCGCATGACGAACACGAACGCCACCAGCGAGAGCGTCTCCACCAGGAACTGCGCCAGCGCGAGGTCCGGGGCGCCGTCGACGACGAACAGGCCGCCGACGCCGTAGCCGATGACGCCCACCAGCAGCACCGCGGTGAACCGGCGCCGCGCCCGCACCAGCGCCAGCGCGGCGACCACGACGGCCAGCGCCAGCGGGACCTGCGCCAGGGAGTGGTAGAGCGGCTGCGCGGGCCAGACCCCGCCGATCAGCGCCGCGGGCGCGATCAGCGCCACGACCACGGCGAGGATGGTGGCGAGGTAGGCGGGCAGCGACCCGACCTGCAGCCGGCCGGTGACGACGACGGCCGCGCGCTCCAGGCCCGCGACGGTGAGCTCGTAGCCCCGCTGGGCGTCGAGCGGGGTGCGGCCGTGCAGGCCGGCGAGCCGGTCGCGCAGGGCGTGCAGCGCGAGGCCGCCGCCGATCGCGAGCACCGAGAACAGCAGCGGCAGCCCGAGCCCGTGCCAGAGCGCGAGGTCGTACTCCGCGGCCTCCGCGTCGATCGCGACCGTGCGCGCCGCGTAGGGGTCGGCCAGCGCGTCGACGACGGGCACTGCGAGGCCGAGCGCGAGCCCGGCCAGCGAGGACAGCCACACCGGTGCCGTCAGCAGCACGCCGGGCCGGTGCACGCGGGTGGGCTCGACGCCCGGCTTGGCGGCGAACGCGCCCCACAGCAGCCGCGCGGTGTAGGCGACGGTGAGCACCGAGCCGATCAGCAGCCCGACCGCCACCCAGGCGCGGCCGTCGTGCAGGAACGCCTCGAAGGCGGTCTCCTTGCCCACGAACCCCAGCAGCGGCGGCAGCCCGGCCATCGACGCCCCGGCGAGCGCGGCGGCCACCGCGAGACCGGGCAGGCTGCGCCGCAGGCCGGAGAGCTCGCGCAGGTCGCGGGTGCCGGTGGCGTGGTCGATCGCGCCGACGACCATGAACAGCGGGGCCTTGAACAGGCCGTGCGCGAGCAGCATGGCCACGCCGGCGAGCGCGGCGACCCGGCCGCCCGCACCGAAGAGCACCATGAGGAACCCGAGCTGGCTCACGGTGCCGAACGCCAGTACCCGCTTGAGGTCGTGCTCCTGCAGCGCCCGCCAGCCGCCGACGAGCATCGTGCCGAGGCCGGCCACGACGATCGGGACCCACCAGACTGCGAGGTCGGAGAACCCCGGCGAGAGCCGCGCCACGAGGTACACGCCGGCCTTCACCATCGACGCGGCGTGCAGGTAGGCGCTGACCGGCGTCGGCGCCACCATCGCGGCCGGCAGCCAGGGGTGGAACGGCAGCTGAGCCGACTTGGTGAACGCGCCGACGAGGATCAGCAGCAGGGCCAGCGGGACGGCCCCGCCGCGCGGCGGGTCGGCGACGATCTCCGAGATCCGGTAGGTGCCCGCCGCCTCGCCGAGCAGCACGAACCCGAGCAGCATCGTCAGCCCGCCGAGGACGGTGACCAGCAGCGCCTGCAGCGCCGCCCGCCTGCTCGCCCGCGTCCCCCCGCTCTGCCCCACCAGCAGGTAGGAGGTGATCGAGGTCAGCTCCCAGAACACGTAGAGCGTGAGCAGGTCGTCGGCGAGGACCAGCCCGAGCATCACCCCGGCGAAGGTGAGCAGCAGCGCCGCCGAGCGCGTCGCCTCCTCGGACCGCTCCCCGAAGTAGCCCGCCGACCACACGAGGATCAGCGCGCCCAGCCCGGACACCAGCACGATCATCGCGAGCGCGAGGGCGTCGAGCCGGAAGCTCAGGGTGAGCGCGAGGTCGGGCGCCCACGCGACGTCCTCGGACACGCCGCCGGCCAGCGCGGCCGGGGCGTGCACGAGCGCCCAGGCCAGGGCGGCGGCCGGGGGCAGCGCGGCGACCGCGAACGCGCCGCGCCTGCTGCGGGCCGACACCAGCGGCAGCAGCACCGCGACCGCGAGGTGGGCGACGACGAGCGCGAGCACCTCCACCTCCTCACCGGGGCCGCGACCGGTGGGGGCGGGCCCGGCGCGGAACGGCCGCACCCGGCCCGCGCGGCGGCGCAGACGGACGAAACGGACCGTGACGTCGGGTCCACCCTACCGGCGGCGCGGGGTGTGCCGACCTTCACACGGCCCTACTGGAACGATTCAGGTGATCAAGTCGCTGAGACGGACATGACCACTTTCCGACGCATCATCCGTCGCCTGGACGCCTGGACCCTCGACGTCCTCAACCCTCGTCTGCCGGTGCACCGGCGCTGATCGCCGGGCGCAGCACCACCCACGTCACGAACAGGCCGGCGACGACGAGCATCCCGATGCCGGTCCACAGGTTGAGCTGGATGCCTCCCGCCTTCGCCAGCTGCTCGGGGCTGCTCCCCACGATGCCGAGGACGGTCAGGATCACCCCGTAGACGCCGAACAGGACGGCGATCACGGTGCGCAGGTCGAACAGTGCGGCCGCGCGCGCGGGCTGGTCGTTCATCGGTCGCTCCTCAAGGCACGAGCAGGTAGAGGGCTGCGGTCATCACGAGCACGATGCCGCCGAGCAGGGCGGGCGAGCGGTACCAGCCCGCGTCGTCGCCGGTGGTCGTGTGGCTGCGCCCCTCCTTGCTGGTCAGCGACCAGACCAGGCCGACCAGCTCGGCGTCCGGCTTGGGCCGGGTGACGAGCGAGACGCCGACGCCGACGCCGATGCCGACGACGAACGCCGCGCTGGCCCCGACGAAGCTGCCCGCCTGCGACGACAGGGCGAGCACGCCGGTGCGGACCAGCACGTCGATCGCGACGGCGGCGATCGTGCCGGACACCAGGCCGGTCCAGCCGGCCGGGCCCGACATCCGCTTCCAGAACAGCCCCAGGATGAAGATCGCGAACAGCGGGGCGTTGAAGAAGCTGAACAGGGCCTGGATGTAGTCCATGATGTTCTCGTAGCTGCCGGCCAGGAACGCCGTGCCGATCGCCAGCACGCAGCCGACCACCGTCACCACGCGACCGACCTGCAGGTAGTAGCGGTCCTCGCGGCCGGGCCGGATCCAGTCCTGCCAGATGTCGTAGGTGAAGACCGTGTTGAGCGAGCTGACGTTGGCGGCCATGCCCGCCATGAACGCCGCGAGCAGCCCGGCCAGCGCCACGCCCAGCACGCCGTTGGGCAGCACCTCGCCCATGAGCAGCGACAGCGTGTTGTTGTAGGTGATCCCGCCCGCCGCCTCCTCGCCCGCCTTGATCGCCGTGATCTGCGGGACGAGGACCGCCGCGATGATGCCCGGCACCACGATGACGGCCGGGATGAGCGCCTTCGGGAACGCCGCGATGATCGGGGTGCGCCGCGCGGCGGACATGCTCTTGGCCGACAGGCAGCGCTGCACCTCCGCGAAGTTCGTCGTCCAGTAGCCGAAGCTGAGCACGAAGCCGAGCCCGAACACGATCCCGACGACCGAGAGGAACGGGTTCTCGATCTCGGTGAGCTCGGTGCCCGGCCACGCCGAGAGCTGCTCCGCGCCGCCGGGACCCGCCGTCACGCGCTCGACGAGGCCGTTCCAGCCCCCGACGCGGGCGAGCCCGGCGACGGTCAGCGGGACGAGCAGGGCGAGGATCACGAAGAACTGCAGGACCTCGTTGTAGATCGCGGCCGACAGCCCGCCGAGGAACGTGTAGGTGAGCACGACGACGGCCGCGACGGGGATCGCGACGTAGAGCGACCAGCCCAGCAGCGCCTCGAGCACGAGCCCGAGCGCGAACAGGTTGACCCCGGCGATGAGCACCTGGGCCAGCGCGAACGTCACCGCGTTGACCCGCTGGGTGGTGGAGTTGAACCGCTTGAGCAGGAACTCCGGCACCGACCGGGCCTTGGACCCGTAGTAGAAGGGCATCATCACGATGCCGAGGAACACCATGGCCGGGACGGCGCCGATCCAGTAGTAGTGCACCGTCGCCATGCCGTACTGGGCACCGTTGGCCGTGAACCCGATGAGCTCGATCGCGCCGAGGTTCGCCGCGATGAACGCCAGGCCGGTGACCCACGCCGGGAGCGAGCGCCCCGACACCCTCCTGCGCCAACACGGTCATTCCCGGCCCCCCATCCTCCGCGCCGTCGCGGTGTCCGGCGGCATCATTCGCCGATCTCCCCCGGCCCGCCACGCGAAGCCCCCGGGCGTGTCGCCGGCGGCGGACCGGGCGGTGATCCCTGCCACCGTCGGCGCGTCCGTGCACCGGGGGACGGCGGCGGGGGGCGGGGGTCTCGACGGGCGGATCCGACGACGACGGCCGCCCCGCCGACGCTCACCGCTCCCCCGCAGGCCCGCCCCGCGGCGTCCCTGCCGGAGGCGCTGTTCAGCGTGTACCCGCCGGTCCAGGGCCCTGTCGGTGCCGGTCGACAGCCCGCATCCCCAGGAGGCGGCGGCCTCGTCGACTTCTTCGTGCAGGCCACCGACCTGGCCGCCATCGCTCAGGGCGACTGGCTGGTCCCGACGACCGACGCCGCCCGCGCCGAGATCGAGTCCGCCACCACCGCGCCGTTCCGGTCGGTGACCGACCACGCGCAGTGGAAGGACCAGATCGCCACGCCCGCGCTGCGGTGCTGCCTAGCGGACGAGATCGACCTGGCCGCCCTGCGCGCCGAGCTCGCCGACGGCT
>JAPLAT010000287.1 GCA_026393175.1 Pseudonocardiales bacterium | reverse complement strand
GGCACCGGTGGCCTGCTGCGCAAGGACACCCCGCACGAGATCGCCACCGAGGTCAGCGTCAACACGGCGTTCGGCGTCGAGCGGGTGGTGCGCGACGCGTTCACCCGCGCCGCCCGCCGCCCCCGCCAGCACCTCACGCTGGTGCACAAGACGAACGTCCTCACCCACGCCGGGCGGCTCTGGTCGCGGCTGGTGGAGGAGGTCTCGCTGGAGCACCCCGACGTGTCGGTGGCCTACCAGCACGTCGACGCCGCGACGATCCACATGGTGAAGGACCCGGGCCGGTTCGACGTCATCGTCACCGACAACCTGTTCGGCGACATCCTCACCGACCTCGCCGCCGCCGTCACCGGGGGCATCGGGCTGGCCGCGTCGGGCAACCTCGACGTCAGCCGCAAGAACCCGAGCATGTTCGAGCCGGTGCACGGCAGCGCGCCCGACATCGCGGGCCAGGGCATCGCCGACCCCACCGCCGCCGTCCTGTCGGTGGCGCTGCTGCTCGACCACCTGGGCAACGTCGACGCGGCCCGCCGGATCGAGGCCGCGGTGGCCTTCGACCTCGCCACCCGCGACCACAGCGCCCAGAGCCACACCCGCAGCATCGGCGACCGGCTGGCCGCCCTGGTCAGCAGCCACGCGGGCGTGAGCAGCTGAGTCCCGCCCCGCCCATTGCAGCAAAGCCACTTTCACGCAAGCTCGTTGCGTGAAAGTGGCTTTGCTGCAAGTCAGGTCCGAGGGGCCTCGGCCCTCAGCGGGGGTCGGGGGCGCGCCGCCGCACGGGCGTAGGTCTCCCGCAGGATCTCCGCCACCTCGGCGGGAGCGGTGCTGATCCTCTTCGGCTTGGTCGCCGTGTAGACCGCCCCGGCCGCGACGAACCGCGCGGCCCGCTGCACGGTCCGGTCGTGGTCCTCCGGGCTGAGGTGCCACTCGCTGGACTCGATCTCCCACACCATGGCGACCCCGTCGACCCAGCAGTCCGCGATCCCGAGGAACGCGCCGTCCGGCCCGTACACCGCCACGTTCCACCGTGCCTGCGGGAGGCCGCTGCGCTGCCACAGCCGCCGCGCGTCCCGCTCCGCCGCGGAGCGCACCCCCGCGGCCACGTCGGAGAGCACGCGGGCCGGCATGGCCGTCCCGCGCCGTGACCCCTCCCGCAGCTCGGTGGCCAGGTCGGCGACGGTGCACAGCCGACGCTGCACGGCGTCTGACAGGATCTCGGTGATCTCGGCCGCCGATCCGGTCCGCCGGGCCGCGTCGAGACAGGCGCGCGCTGCGGGAGCCACCGGGAAGCCGGAGCGGAGGACGGCGTCGGGCAGCCGCGCCGTGCGTTCGACGTGCACGAAGCCGACCGAGCGCACCTGTCGGCTCGCGGGGACCAGGATCGCGACGTCCGCCGGTCCGGCCCGGCCGACCGGCCCCCGGCGCATCCCCTGCATCCGGCAGGCGTGCAACCCGCTGATCATCGATTCGGGCCCGCCCAGCAGCAGGGCCGCGTACAGGAGTTGGTCGATGGTGGGGGTCCCGTTGGAGAGCAGCACCACGCCGGGGAGGAGCCGTCTCCACGGACCGCCCTCGAGGCACCGGTGGTAGACGGTGCGCTGCGGGATGCCGAGGTCGGCGAGCTGGCGGGCGGTGGCGACGCCGGTGGGGAACGCGGCCCGGAGGCGGGCGGTCCGGCGGACGGTGGCGGTGAGCGTGGAGGTCATGCCGGCATGGTGAGCGGCCGGACGCGCACCACGGCGCCGTTCCGGGAAACCTGTGGACAAGTCCCCGTTGCAGCAAAGCCACTTTCACGCAAGGAGGTTGCGTGAAAGTGGCTTTGCTGCAACTCGGGTGGGGCCGGGGCTCAGGCGGGGCCGGCCGGGCCGGTCAGGAGGGTCACCCCCGCGCCCGCGAAGTTGGGCAGGTCGTCGACGGCGGCCTGGCCCTCGGGGCCGCCCATGCCGGCGCCGAAGGCGGCCTCGTCCTCGAACTCCAGCACCGCGACCAGGTAGTAGGGGGGCGCGGCGCCGTCGGGCCCGGGGCCGGGGTGGCTGAGGGTGTAGCGCTGCAGGCCGGGGATCTTCTTGGCCAGTTCGGCGTGCACCTCGGTGTAGTGCTTGTCGAACGCCGCGGCGTCCTCGGGGTGGTTGTAGAGCGCGGTCAGCTGGAACAACGTCGACCTCCCGTGGGGCGGGCCCGCACGCGCCGGTGCGTGCGGGCTCCGGTCGTCACCCTGGTCGATCGCCGTCCCCCCGGCCCATCCCCGTCCCACGATCCGGGACGGTCGGGTGACAGGGCGGGACGCCGCGTGCCATGCTCCGTCCGTGCGCAGCACCGTGATCATCATTGGCAGGCGCGTCGGCTAGCAGGACCCGGCCGACGCGCAGACCTCTCGCATCCGCGAGGGGTCTTTTTGTTTGCCCACGTACCGCCCAGGAGCCCCTCCCATGTCCCGCACCGCACCGGCCGCCACCCCGCTCGGCGACGCCTTCCACGTCTACGACACGACCCTGCGCGACGGCGCCCAGCGCGAGGGCATCTCGTACTCGGTCGCGGACAAGCTCGCCGTCGCCCGGCACCTGGACGCGATGGGCGTCGGCTTCGTGGAGGGCGGATGGCCCGGCGCCCTGCCCAAGGACACCGAGTTCTTCGCCCGCGCAGCGGCGGGCGAGCTGGACCTCCGGCACGCGGCGCTGGTCGCGTTCGGCGCCACCCGCAAGGCGGGCGTCAGGGCCGCCGACGACGCCCAGGTCCGGGCGCTGCTGGACAGCCAGGCGCCCGTCGTCACGCTGGTGGCGAAGTCCGACCGCCGCCACGTCGAGCGGGCGCTGCGCACCGACGTCGCCGAGAACTGCGCGATGGTGGCCGACACCGTCGCCTTCCTCGTCGGCGAGGGACGGCGGGTGTTCCTCGACGCCGAGCACTTCTTCGACGGGTACGCGTTCGACCCGGAGACGTCCCTGCGGGTGCTCGACGCCGCGATGACGGCCGGGGCCGACGTCGCGGTGCTGTGCGACACGAACGGCGGCATGCTCCCGCTGGGCATCGCCGATGTGGTGACGGAGGTGGCCGCCCGCACGGGCTTCCGCCTCGGCATCCACTGCCAGGACGACACGGGCTGCGCGGTCGCCAACTCGGTGGCCGCCGTCCAGGCCGGCGCGACGCACGTCCAGTGCACCGCGAACGGCTACGGGGAGCGGGCCGGCAACGCCGACCTGTTCGCCGTCGTCGGGAACCTGGTGACCAAGCTGGGCATGCCCGTCCTCCCGGACGGCGCGCTCGGCGAGCTGACCCGCACCTCGCACGCGTTGGCGGAGATCGCCAACATCGCTCCCGACACCCACCAGGCCTACGTCGGGACGTCGGCATTCGCCCACAAGGCGGGGCTGCACGCGAGTGCGATCAAGGTGGACCCGGAGCTCTACAACCACATGAACCCGTTGGACGTGGGCAACGGGCAGCGGGTGCTGGTCACCGAGATGGCCGGCCGGGCGAGTGTCGAGCTCAAGGGTTCCGAGCTCGGCATCGACCTGGCCGGCCATCCCGACGCGGTGTCGTCGGTCGTCGCCACGGTGAAGGAGCGCGAGGCGCACGGGTGGTCGTTCGAGGCCGCCGACGCGTCGCTGGAACTGCTCATGCGGGAGGCGATCGGCGACGCGAGCCCCGCGCCGTTCGCGCTGGAGTCCTACCGCGTGATCACCGAGCACCGGGCCGACGGCGAGGTCGTCGCGGAGGCGACGGTCAAGGTCGTCGTCGACGGCGAGCGGATGATCGCCACGAGCGAGGGCAACGGCCCGGTGAACGCGCTCGACGCGGCCCTGCGTGCGGCGCTGCAGCCGTCGCGGCCGTGGCTCGCGGGCGTCGAGCTGGCCGACTACAAGGTGCGCATCCTGACGCGCGGCACCGGCGCCGTCACCCGCGTGCTCATCGAGAGCACCGACAAGGCGGGGGAGTGGACGACCGTCGGCGTGCACGGCAACGTCGTCGAGGCGTCCTGGCTGGCGCTGGTCGACGCGCTCGCGTACGCGGCGCTGCGCGTTCCGGGGGAGCCCGCCGCCCGCTGACCGCACCCGCCCGAACCGCCGGGCGCCGTACCTCGATTGCTCCGCGTGACCGAGGACGACGGGACGTGGTGGGCGGGCGCCTCGGCCGTCGTGCTCGTGGTGCTGCTCGCGGCGCTGGCCCTGGCCCCGGCCCCGCAGGCCGTCGGCGCGGCCCCGGTGCGCGTGCTGACGTTCAACGTGCACCACGGCGCCGGCCCGGACGGGCGGGTCGACCTCGACCGGCTGGCCGCCGAGATCCGGGCCACCGGCGCGGACGTCGTCGGGCTGCAGGAGGTGGACCGGCACTACGGCGAGCGCAGCGGGTCGGCCGACCAGCCGGGGGTCCTCGGTGCGCTCCTCGGCATGCACGTCGTGTTCGGGGCGCACGTCGACCTGGACCCGCTCGCGCCCGGCGCCGCCCGGCGCCAGTACGGCACGGCGATCCTGACCCGCTTCCCCGTCCTGTCCTGGAGCGACACCCTCCTGCCCGCGGCCGGGCCCGCGGCCGAGCCGCGGGGCCTGCTGGAGGCGGTGCTCGCGGCGCCGTCCGGCCCGGTCCGGGTCGCGACCACGCACCTGGCCCACGACAGCGGCACCGCGCGGCTCGCGCAGGCCCGGTTCGTGGTCGACCGGCTCGCCGGGTCCGCGGAGCCGGTCCTGCTGCTCGGCGACCTCAACGCCCCGCCGCAGGCCCCCGAGATCGCGCTGCTCACGGCGTGGTCGGCCGACGCCGGGGCGGACGGGGAGCCCACGTTCCCGGCCGCGGCGCCGGTGGAGCGCATCGACTACGTCCTGGCCGAGGGTCGGATCCTCAGCCACGAGGTGCGGCCGACGGCGTCGTCGGACCACCGCCCGGTGCTGGCGGCGGTGCTGGTGGGCTGACCCCGTTGCAGCAAAGCCACTTTCAGGCAACGAGGTTGCGTGAAAGTGGCTTTGCTGCAATCCCGGGGGGCGTCACCGGGCCGGGGCCGGGGCCCGGCGGGCCCAGTCGGGGGCATGCTCGGGCAGCGGCCCGATCGCGATGGCCCGGGCCGGGATCCCCTGCAGCGCGGGGAACCGCTGCACCAGCCGCAGCGGCAGCGGCAGGCCGGTGGCGGCCCGCCCGTCGTCGCCCACCCCCAGCGGCTCGACGGGCGGCGGCGGCGCGTCGGGCGCCTCGCGCAGCGCCCGCCCGAGCACGACGCGGTGCGCGACGCGCTGCCCGGCCTGGATGAGCGCCGTGGGCAGCCACCGCCGCCGCTGCACCTGCCGCAGGACCGAGCGCGGGACGATGCCGCCCGAGCGCAGGGCCGGTCCGAGCACCCGGGCGGCGGCGACGGCGTCCTGCACGGCCAGGTTGATGCCCACCCCGCCGACCGGGGACATCGCGTGCGCGGCGTCCCCGATGAGCAGCAGCCCGTCGAGGTCCCAGCGCCGCAGCCGCTCCAGCCGGACGTCGAGCAGCGCGACGTCGTCCCACGACCCCAGGTGCCCGACCCGGTCGGCCATCCACGGCAGCAGCCCGGCGAAGCGCCGCCGCAGCTCCTCGATGCCGGCCGCGCGCAGCGCGGTGTCGCTGCCCTTGCGGATGAGGTAGCCGCACTGCCAGTAGTCGCCGCGGTCGATCATGACGCAGAAGTGTCCGGTGGAGAACCGGCCCACCCCGCCCGCCGGGTCGGTGTCGCGGCGCGGCAGCCGGAACCACCAGACGTCCATCGGCACGCCGAAGCCGCGCGGCAC
>JAPLAT010000196.1 GCA_026393175.1 Pseudonocardiales bacterium | reverse complement strand
CCGACGGCTCCACCCCGTCGGGCAGGGCGGCCAGCAGCTCGGCGTACTCGTCGGCGACGACGGCCACCTCGGCGGTCCAGGCGTCGTCGCGGGCCGGGTCGACCCGCAGTTTCTCCAGCCGCCTGCCCACGCCGTCGACGTGACGGGCGAGGTCGCCGAGGCGGGCCGCGCCGGCGGCGGTGACGAACCCGGGGCCGACGAGCGTGTCGAGGTGGGCGGTCGCGTCGGCCAGGGCGGCACGGTTGCCGGGGGTGCGGTGCGTGTCGGCCAGCAGGGCCAGGGTGGCGTCGCGGCGCTCCAGCACGCCGCGCACGGCCTGCAGCACCCGCATCGTGGTGCCGGCGAGCTTGTCGCGGAACAGCACCTCCAGCCGCCGGTAGGCGCGCTCGTCGAACGGGTCGCCACCGGCGGCCCGGATCAGGGCGTCGGCGGCGGCGGTCGTGCAGTCCTGCAGCAGCGCGGCGACGGAGCCGTGCGGGTTGCGGGACAGCGTCAGCTTCGCGGCGTTGTCCAGCCCCCGCTGCACGTGCTTGACCGGGGACGGGGCGTCGCGCAGCAGCAGGGCGCGCACGGCCCGGTGGTGCGCGGGGTCGCGCTCGGCGGCCGTCGGCCACACCCGCAGGTCGACGGCGTCGCCCCTCAGCACGAGCCCGGGGAACCCGGTCACCACGTGCCGGCCGCGGCGGATCGGGTGCTCGCGGGGGACGTCGCGGAACGTCGCCCCGGTGACGTCGCGGCGCTCCAGGTCGGCGCCCGCGGCGGCCAGCTCCTCGCGGACCTGCGGGGCCAGCTCGTGGCGCAGCGCGTCCAGGTCGGTGCCCCTGGCGACCTCGCGGCCGCGCTCGTCCACCACCCGGAACGTGACGGTCAGGTGGTCGGGCAGGCGGTCGAGCTCCCACGCCTCGCGCGGGATCGCCACGTTCTTCATCCGGCCCAGCTCGCGCTCCAGGCCGTCGAGCAGGGGTTCGTCCTGGTCGCGCAGCAGCGTGAGCACGGCGCGCGCGTGGTCGGGGGCCGGGGCGAAGTTGCGGCGCAGCGCCTTGGGCAGGGTGCGGATCAGCGCCGTCACCAGTTCCTCGCGCAGCCCCGGCACCTGCCAGGTGAACGGCGTCGGGTCGACCTGGTGCAGCGCGGCCACCGGCACGTCCACGGTGACGCCGTCGTGCGCGCGGCCGGGCTCGAACGCGTACGACAGCGGCAGCGTCAGCCCGCCGGCCCGCACCGCGTCCGGGTAGTGCGCCGGGTCGACGGCGCGGGCCTGGGCGGTGCGCACCATCTCCTCGGTGAAGTCCAGCCGGTCGGAGCGGTTCTTCCGCCACCACGAGTCGAAGTGCCGCCCGGAGACGACGTCGGCGGGGATCCGCTCGTCGTAGAAGGCGAACAGCGTCTCCTCGTCGACGACGAGGTCGCGGCGCCGGGCCCGCTCCTCCAGCTCCGCGGCGTCCTCCAGCAGCGCCCGGTTGGCGCGGAAGAACGCGTGCGTGGTGTCCCAGTCGCCCTCGACGAGCGCGTGCCGGAGGAACAGGTCGCGGGCGACCTCGGGGTCGATCCGCCCGTAGTCGACGCGCCGGTCCACCACGATCGGCACGCCGTAGAGCGTCACCCGCTCGACGGCGACGGCCGCGGCGCGCTTGCGCGACCAGTGCGGCTCGGAGTAGGTCCGCTTCACCAGGTGCCCAGCCAGAGGCTCGATCCACTCGGGCTTGATCCGGGCGACGGTGCGGGCGAACAGCCGGGAGGTCTCCACCAGCTCCGCGGCCATCACCCAGCGCGGGTTGCGCCGGGCCTGCGGCGAGCCCGGGAAGATCATGAACCGGGCACCGCGCGCGCCGAGGTACTCGCGGCTGTCGGCGACCTGCAGGCCGATCTGGGACAGCAGCCCCGACAGCAGGGCCTGGTGGACGCGGTCCTCCACCGGGCCGCTTGCGGGCCCGGACGTCGACGCCGTGGGTTCGGCGTCGTTCGGCGTCATGCCGGCGTTCCGGGCGGCCTGGCGGAGCTGGGCGTGCAGGTCCTGCCACTCGCGGATGCGCAGGTAGTGCAGGAAGTCCTCGCGCAGCTCCTTGCGGAATCGGCTGCCCGTCAGCGCCTCGCGCCGCTCGGCGACGTGGCGCCACAGCTGCAGGTAGGCCAGGAAGTCCGAGCCGGGGACGGCGAACCGGGCGTGCTTCTCGTCGGCCGCCTGCCGCTGCTCGGCAGGCCGCTCGCGCGGGTCCTGCACCGACAGCGCCGCGGCGATGACGAGCACCTCGCGCAGGCAGCCGGTGCGGTCGGCCTCGACGAGCATCCGGCCCAGCCGCGGGTCGACGGGCAGCGTGGACAGCGCCCGGCCGACCGGCGTCAGCGCGTCGCGGTCGTCGAGCGCCCCCAGCTCGTGGAGCAGGCCGATGCCGTCGGCGACGGCGCGCGCGTCCGGCGGGTCGACGAACGGGAACGCGGTGATCTCGCCCAGCTCCAGGGCGATCATCTGCAGCACGACCGACGCCAGGTTCGTCCGCAGGATCTCCGGGTCGGTGAACGCGGGGCGCGCGTCGAAGTCGTCCTCGGCGTAGAGCCGGATGCAGATGCCGTCCGCGACGCGGCCGCAGCGCCCGGCGCGCTGGTTCGCGCTGGCCTGGCTGACCTTCTCGATCGGCAGCCGCTGCACCTT
>JAPLAT010000057.1 GCA_026393175.1 Pseudonocardiales bacterium | reverse complement strand
GTGTTCCGCCGCGACGGGATGTGGCTCGCGGAGGGCCCGTGGGGCGGCCCGCGCGGCGCCGAGACGCTGGAGCGGCGCACCGTGCGCTACCGCACGGTGGGCGACGGCTCGTGCACCGGCGCCGTCGAGTCCACGGCCTCGACGCTGGACGAGATCATCGCCGAGGTCACGGCGTCGCGGCTCACCGAGCGCGGCGCGACCCGCGCGGACGACCGCCTGTCCGAGGCGGCCATGGAGGACCGGAAGCGCGAGGGGTATTTCTAAGTGAAGGACCTGCTGAGGTTCGCGACCGCCGGTTCCGTCGACGACGGCAAGTCCACGCTCGTCGGGCGGCTGCTCTACGACACGAAGTCGGTGCTGGCCGACCAGATCGAGGCCGTGCAGCGCGCCTCGGTCGACAAGGGGCTGACCACCCCGGACCTGTCGCTGCTGGTGGACGGGCTGCGCGCCGAGCGCGAGCAGGGCATCACCATCGACGTGGCCTACCGCTACTTCTCCACGCCCACGCGCGAGTTCGTCCTGGCCGACACCCCCGGGCACGTCCAGTACACCCGCAACACCGTGACCGGTGCGTCCACGGCGGAGCTGGCCGTGCTGCTCGTCGACGCCCGGCACGGCGTGGTGGAGCAGACCCGCCGGCACGCCGCGGTCCTCGCCCTGCTGCGCGTCCCGCGGCTGGTGCTGGCGATCAACAAGATCGACCTGGTCGGCTACGACCAGGCCGCGCTCGAGGCCATCGGCAAGGACTTCGCCGGGCTCGCCCGCTCGCTCGGGTTCGCCGACGACGCGGTCGTCACGATCCCGGTGTCGGCGCTGGTGGGCGACAACGTCGTCGAGCGCTCGGAGCACACCCCCTGGTACGACGGCCCCACGCTGCTCGGGCACCTGGAGTCGGTGCCGGTCACCGGGCCGGAGACCGCGGCGCCGTTCCGGATGGCCGTGCAGTACGTCATCCGGCACGGGGCCGGGGACTACCGCGGCTACGCGGGCCAGGTCGCGGCGGGCACCGTTGCCCCCGGGGACGAGGTCGTCGTGCTCCAGGGCGGGCACCGCACGACCGTCGCGTCCGTCGACACCGCCGACGGGCCGCTCCCCCGGGCCGGCGCCGGGCGCAGCGTGACCGTCCGGCTGGCCGACGACATCGACATCGCCCGCGGCGACGTGCTGGCCGCCGCCGCCGCCCCGCCGCGCGTGACCTCCGAGCTGGACGCCGTGCTGTGCTGGCTGTCCGACACGCCGCTGCGGCCCGGGGCCCGGCTGCTGCTCAAGCACGGGGCGCGCACCACCCAGGTGATCGTCGGCGCGCTGGGCGAGCGGCTGGACACCGAGACCGTGGAGTGGGTGGACGCCCCGGAGCGGCTGGCCGTCAACGACATCGCCGGCGTCAGCCTGCGCACGGCCGACCCGCTCCCCGTGGACGACTACGCCGACGTCCGCGCGACCGGCGGCTTCCTGCTCATCGACCCGCCCACCGGCAACACGCTCGCCGCGGGGCTGGTGGGCAGGCCGCTGACGCTGGCCGGATGACCCCCGCACTGGTCGCGGTCGCGCACGGCAGCCGCGACCCCCGCTCCGCGGCCACCGTCACGGCGCTGATGGACGAGGTGCGCCGCCAGCGTCCCGACCTCGACGTCCGGCTCGGGTTCCTGGACCTGTCCGCGCCGCGGCTGCCCGACGTGCTGGCCGCGGTCGCGGCCGACGGGCACCGGGCCGCGGTCGTCGTGCCGCTGCTGCTGGGCCACGCCTTCCACGCGCGGGTCGACGTGCCCGGCGAGGTCGCGAGGGCCGCGGCCCGGCACCCGCGGCTGGAGCTCGCGACCGCACCGGTGCTCGGGCCGGACGAGCGGCTGGAGGCGGCCGCCTGGGAGCGCCTGGCCGAGGTGGCCGGCCCGCTCGACGACCCGGGGCTGGGCGTCGTGCTGGCCGGGATCGGGTCGTCGCACGCCCCCGCCAACGCGGCCGTCGCCGCCGTGGCGGCGCGCGGGGCCCGCCGGTTCGGCTGGGCGGGCGCCCGCGCCGCGTTCGCCACGACCGCGCCGCGGGTGCCGTGCGCCATCGCGG
>JAPLAT010000327.1 GCA_026393175.1 Pseudonocardiales bacterium | reverse complement strand
GCCGCGATCTCACGCTCGTTCGCATGACTCCGGACCTGATCTACGACCAGATGATCGGTGCGGGGTGTGCCCGCAAGCTCGTCTTCTCCTGGGGCGGCAACCCCGGAGTCGGCTCCCTGCACCGGATGCGCGACGCGCTCGGCGCCGGCTGGCCGGCACCGCTGGAGATCGAGGAGCACAGCCACGCGGGCATGGCGAACCGCTACGTCGCCGGTGCCTCCGGGCTGCCCTTCGCCGTGCTGCGCGGCTACGCCGGCACGGACCTGCCGCTGCACACCTCCACCATCTCCACGGTGACCTGCCCGTTCACCGGCGAGGAGCTGGCGGCGGTGCAGGCGGTCAACCCGGACGTGACCGTGGTGCACGCGCAGCGCGCCGACCGCGCCGGCAACGTGCAGCTCTGGGGCATCCTCGGGGTCCAGAAGGAGGCGGTGCTCGCCGCGTCCCGGGCGCTCGTCACGGTCGAGGAGGTCGTCGACGAGCTGACGCCCGTGCCCGGCGCCGTGGTGCTGCCGACCTGGGTGGTGGAGGCGGTGTCGGTGGCCCCGCGCGGCGCCGCCCCGTCCTACGCGCACGGCTACTACGACCGCGACAACGCCGCGTACAAGGCGTGGGACGCGGTCAGCCGCGACCGCGCGGCCTTCTCCGCGTGGCTGAAGGACCTGAAGGGGGCGGCATGACCACGGCCGAGGTCACCTGGACCGCCGACGAGATGATGTCGGTCGCCGCGGCCCGCTCGCTGCGCGACGGCCAGGCCTGCTTCGTCGGGATCGGGCTGCCGTCCACGGCGGCGAACCTGGCCCGGCGGCTGCACGCGCCCGGCCTGGTGCTGATCTACGAGTCGGGCACGATCGGCACCGAGCCCGACGAGCTGCCGCTCTCGATCGGCGACGGCATCCTCGTGGACTCGGCGCTGTCCGTCGTGTCCGTGCCGGAGATCTTCAACTACTGGCTGCAGCCCGGCCGGATCGACGTCGGGTTCCTCTCCGGCGCCCAGCTCGACCGCTTCGGCAACATCAACACCACCGTCATCGGCGAGTACGACGAGCCGTCGGTGCGGCTGCCCGGCTCCGGCGGAGCCCCGGAGATCGCGGCGTCCTGCCGCGAGGTGATCATCGTGATGCGCCAGCGGCTGCGCGCGTTCGTCTCGCAGGTGGACTTCACCACCTCCGTCGGCCACGGCTCGGGTCCGTCCGACCGGCAGCGCCTGGGCCTGCGCGGCGCCGGCCCCACGCGGGTGATCACCGACCTCGGCGTGCTGGAGCCGGACCCGGCCAGCGCCGAGCTCGTGCTCACCGCCCTGCACACCGGCGTCACCATCGAGCAGGTGCACGCCGAGACGGGATGGGAGCTGGAGGTCTCGCCCGACCTGATGATCACCGCACCGCCCAGCGAGCTGGAGCTCACGACGCTGCGCGGGCTGCGGACGGTGGGCGACCCGTGAGCGCCGCGGTCGCCCTGCACCACGTCGACGAGGGCCCGCGCGACGCGCCCGTGCTCGTCCTGTCCGGGTCGCTCGGCTCCACCGTCGACATGTGGGCGCCGCAGGTGGCCCCGCTGCGCGAGCGCTTCCGGCTCATCCGCATCGACCACCGCGGCCACGGCGGCTCGCCGGTGCCGCCCGGCCCGTACCGGGTCGCCGACCTCGCGGGGGACGTGCTCGCGCTGCTCGACGGTCTCGGGCTGGAGCGGGTCGCCTGGTGCGGGCTCTCGCTCGGCGGCGTGGTCGGCCAGTACCTGGCGTCCGAGGCGCCGGAGCGGATCAGCAGGCTGACGCTGTGCTGCACGTCCGCGCACTGGCCGGACGCGTCGGTCTGGGAGCAGCGGATCGCGGCCGTCACCGAGAGCGGCACGGGGTCGATCGCCGCGGCCGTCGTGGAGCGTTGGTTCACCCCGGAATGGGCGGCCGCGCACCCCGAGGCCGTCGCCGACGCGGTCGCGCAGGTGACGGGCACCCCCGACGAGGGCTACGCGGGCTGCTGCGACGCCCTGCGCGTCTGGGACCACCGGCCGCGCCTCGGTGCGATCACCGCGCCCACGCTCGTCCTCGCCGGCGCGCACGACCCGGCCACGCCGGTCGAGCCGCACATCCGCACGCTCGCCGAGGGCATCCCGGGGGCCCGCCTGGAGGTCCTGGATGCCGCTCACCTCGCCACGATCGAGCGTCCGGAGCAGTCGACTGCGCTGATCGCCGAGCATTCGGGGCCGTGACCGACCCCTCCGTTTGGAGAGCAGGATCGTTGCCTACTCTTGACACGACGGAGGTGCCGGGGTCGACGAGGAGCTCGGGATCGTGACGAGCTCACCGGAGGCGATGGCACGTGCTCAACGACCGCGAACGGCGCACCCTCGAGCGCATCGAGCAGCACCTGCGCACCTCCGACCCCGAGTTCGTGCGGCAGTTCCACACCGCCGCCGCGTCCTACCGCGCGGCGTCGGCCCGGCCCCGGATCCTGCTGGTCGTCGGGCTGCTGCTGATGGTGCTCGGCACGGCGCTGGTGGCGCCGCCGCTCGCAGTCCTGGGCATGGGGGTCTCCCTCGGCGCGCTCGTCCTGGCCCACCAGCGCAACGGCTCGGCCGGGTTCAGCCCCGCCTGAGGCTCAGTCCAGGTCCGGCGAGGACGCCTGCGCCCAGTACCGGCGCGGGATCCGGCCGGCCCCGTGCGCGGCCCGCCCGGCCTCGACCGCCAGCCGCATCGCGTGCGCCATCCGCTCCGGGTCGGCCGCCCGCGTGACGGCGGTGGCCAGCAGCACGGCGTCGCAGCCCAGCTCCATCGCCCGCGCCGCCTCCGACGCGGTGCCGATGCCCGCGTCGAGCACCACCGGCACCCCGGCCCGCTCGACGATCATCGCGATGTTGTGCGGGTTGCGGATGCCCAGCCCGGTGCCGATCGGCGACCCCAGCGGCATGACGGCCGCGCAGCCGGCCTGCTCCAGCCGACGGGCCAGCACCGGGTCGTCGTTGGTGTAGGGCAGCACGGTGAACCCGTCGTCGACGAGCTGCTCGGCGGCGTCGAGGAGCTCGATCGGGTCCGGCAGCAACGTCTGCTCGTCCGCCACGACCTCCAGCTTGACCAGGTCGGTCTCCAGCGCCTCGCGCGCCAGCCGGGCCGTCAGCACCGCCTCGGCGGCCGTGCGGCAGCCCGCGGTGTTGGGCAGCACCTCGATGCCCAGGCGGCGGAGCAGGTCGAGCACCCCCGTGCCGGTCGCGGCGTCCACGCGGCGCATCGCCACCGTGGTGAGCGTGGTGCCCGAGGCCACCAGGGCGCGCTCCAGCACCTCCAGGTTCGCCGCCCCGCCCGTGCCCATGATGAGCCGGGAGCCGATCTTCCGGTCGCCGATCGCCAGGTAGTCGCTCATCCGCCCTGCACCGCCGTCAGCACCTCCACGCGCGCTCCCTCCGTCAGCGCCGCCGTCGACCAGTCGACGCGGCGCACCACCTCGCCGTCCACGGCGACCGCTACCCCGGACCGGGGCAGGCCGAGCGCCGCCAGGGCGTCGGCCACCGCCGCGCCCGCCGGCAGCTCGCGCCGCTCCCCGTTGACCCAGACCTCCACGCCTACCTCCTCGCGTCCGCGAACCGGGCGGGATCGGCCGCCGCCGGGCCGTCCCCGCCCTCGACCAGCGCCAGCACGGCGTCGGCGGTGAGCGGGGCCAGCAGCATGCCGTTGCGGCCGTGCCCCGTGGCGACGACCAGGCCCTCCGGACCGGCCCGGCCGATCAGCGGCCGGTTGTCCGGCGTGCCCGGCCGCAGCCCGGCCACGCTCTCCACCAGCGCGTACTCGGCGATGCCGGGCAGCACCCGCTCGGCGTCGCGGAGCAGGTCGCGCACCCCGGCGACCGTGACGTCGGTGTCGAACCCGGCCTCGTACTGCGTCGCGCCGACGACCAGGCCGCCGCCGTCGCGGGGCACCGCGTAGACGGGCCGGCCGTCCACCAGCGCGCGCACGGTGCGCGAGGGCGCCGGGAACGCCCCGGGCCGCGCGGCCAGCCGCAGGATCTCGCCCTTGACCGGGCGGACGAGGCCGTCGAGCACGGGGTGCAGGGCCGCGGAGTGCGCGCCCGCGGCGACCACGACGGCGTCGGACCGGATCGACCCCGACGCGCAGCGCACCCCGGTGACGCGCGTCCCGTCGTCCTGCACCGCCACGGCCGCCCCCGCCGCGAAGGCCACCCCGGCCCGCTCGGCGCCGACCCGCAGGGCGCCGAGCAGCTCCCGGTTGTCGACGGCGAGGTCGCCCGGCACGGACAGCCCGCCGCGGACCTCGGGACCCAGCGCAGGCTCCAGCCTGCGCAGCTCGCGGCCGGTGAGCCGCTCGACCTCGCGGCCCAGCCCGGCCAGGTGCGCGGCCAGCGCGTCGAGCTCCGCGCGGTCGCCCACCCCGGTGGCGACGACGACGGTGCCCTCCTCGCGCAGCCCGCTCGGCATGCCGGCGGCCGCGCCGATCTCCGCGGCGAAGGCGGGCCACCGCGCCACCGCGGCCAGCCCCAGGTCGAGCAGCTCCTCCTCGCCCGGCCACGCCTCGGTGACCGGCGCGAGCATCCCGCCCGCCACCCACGACGCCCCGCTGCCCGGCGCCGGGTCGAGCACGGTGACGGCGTGCCCGGCGGTGCCGAGCCGCCACGCCGCGGACAGCCCGATCACGCCACCGCCGACGACGGTGATCCGCATGGTTGCGCTCCCTTCGCCGGCATGACCCGGATCAGGTTCGACGGTCGGGACGGTGCGTCCCCTCTCAGCCCGGTGCCGGGCTCCCGTGGTCCGTCCAGCGTACGCTCCGCGTCGTGCTCGGAGGAGACGAACGGCGGGCCCGGCTCGCCGCGGCCAGGCTGTACCTGTGCACCGGCGACCGCCCGGACCTGGCCGAGTTCGCCGACGCCGTGCTCGCGGGCGGTGTCGACGTGATCCAGCTCCGGGAGAAGGGCATCGAGGCGAAGGCGGAGCTCGCGGCGCTGGAGGTGCTCGCCGAGGCCTGCGCGCGGCACGGTGCGCTGCTGGCCGTGAACGACCGCGCCGACGTCGCGCTGGCCGCCGGGGCCGACGTCCTGCACCTGGGCCAGGACGACCTGCCCGTCGCGTGGGCGCGCCGCGTGGTCGGCGACGAGGTGGTGGTCGGGCGCTCCTCGCACAGCGCGGCCGAGACCCTGGCCGCGGCGGACGAGCCGGGCGTCGACTACTTCTGCGTCGGCCCCTGCTGGCCGACCCCGACCAAGCCGGGCCGCCCCGCCCCGGGGCTCGACCTGGTGCGCACGGTGGCGGGCCGGGCCCCCGCGCGTCCGTGGTTCGCCATCGGCGGCATCGACCACGAGCGCCTCGACGCCGTGCTCGACGCGGGCGCCGAGCGGATCGTCGTCGTGCGGGTGCTCACCGAGGCCGAGGACCCGCGGGCCGCGGCGGCGGCCCTGCGGGCGCGCCTGCCGGGCTGAGGGCCGGCCCCCGGGACGACCGGGTCAGCCCGCGCCGGTCGTGGGCGGGGTGTCGGTGGTGACGCCGTCCCCGATGCCGTCGCCGAGGCCGTCCCCGGGGTCGGTGCCGGCGTCGGGGTCGCTGGTGTCGCCGTCGCCCGCGGGGTCCGTTCCGGCGCCGGGGTCGGTCGCGGTGTCCCCGGACCCGGTGCCGTCGCCCGTGTCGCCGCCGGGCGCGCCGTCCTCGGCGCCCTCGTCGGCCGGGTCGCTCGCGCCGTCGTCGGCGGGGGCGTCGTCGCCGTCCTCGGCAGGGGCGTCGTCGGGCGCGGCGGGCGGGGCGACGACCCGGCCCAGCGACGTGCCGGTCTCGCCGGTGGTGATCGTCGAGCCGCGGGCCCACTCCACGCCGGTGATCGCGCCGACGGCCAGCACGAACGCCAGCACGCCGAGCAGCACGGCGCGGACCCGCCGGGACCGCCGCGGCGGCTCGGGGCGCAGCACGACCGTGTCCTCGGGGGCGGGGTCCGCCGGGCCGGGCGCGTCCTGCTCGGGCGACCGCCGTGGTCCCGGCACGGGCCCGGTGCCGGGCCGGATCCGGCCGAGCACCGTGACCCGCGTCCGGTCCAGCGAGCGCTGGTAGACGACCGCGGCGACCGTGCTGGCGGCCGCGCCGATCGCCGCGCCGCTCACCGTGCCCGCGGCGCCGAGGTACGAGCCGAGCACCGCGCTCGTGGCGGCGGCGGCCCCGGCGGCGACGACCTTGCTGATCGTCAGGTCGGGCGCGGACGTCTGCACCGTGACGGTCGGCTCGGCGGCCGGGGCCGGGAGGCGGACGGTGGGGGCGTCGGGGGCGGGCGGGGCGGAAGGGCGAGGCATGGCGGGTTTTCCGGGTCGCGGACGGGGTGTCACCCGGTACAGCGAACCGATCTTCGGAATCGTTTCAGACGATCACGCCGGAGTGGTGACCTTCACGCCGCCGGGTGCCGGATGCCGCCGTGCCCCGGCGGCAGGGCCGAGCGCACCAGCGGCCAGGACAGCGCCACGCACAGCGCCACCAGCGGCCAGGTCAGGGCGAACTGCGCGATCCCGAGGGCGACGACGGCGTCCGCGGCGTAGAGCGGGAGGAACACCGCCAGCCGCACGACGTACTGCCCCACCCACACCCAGCTCGCCCGGCCGTAGCCGCGGAGCAGGTCGCGGTCGCGGCGCCACCGGGTGCGCTGGCCGAGCAGCGTACCCACGACCAGGCCCAGCAGCGGCCACCGCACGACGATCGACACCGCCCAGGCCAGCGCGCTGGCGGCGTTGCTCACGATGCGGACGAGGAAGAAGTCGGCCGCCCGGCCCGTCGACAGGGCGATGAGGGCGGCCAGCGCGACGCCCAGCAGGCCGAAGACGACCGCGCGGGGCGGGCGCCCCGACCGCAGCCGCAGCCCGGCGACGACGGCGGCCACCAGCACGGCCGCGCCGCTGCCCCAGGCGACGGCGGCCGCCGACCCGAGCGCGCCCGCGGCGAGCCAGACGACCACGAACGCCAGCACCGGGACCGTCGCCTCCACGGCGCCGCCGCGCCCGCCGAGCACCTCGGCGAGGGAGGGCTCGGGACCGGTCGCGGGCGGGGCCATCCACCCAGGGTGCCCTATCCCCGATGACCACTGGCGCCGCGGCCCACGATCGGAGACAGTGGATGACCTTCACCCGACCGTGGGGTGGAGCGGAGATGAACGGAGGGTCGCCATGGGTGCGTGGAACAGCTTCATGGCGGTCGGCGACAGCTTCACCGAGGGGCTCGACGACTGGCGCGCCGACGGCTCCCCGCGGGGCTGGGCCGACCGCGTCGCCGAGCAGATCGGCACCGGCCGGGCCGGGTTCCGGTACGCCAACCTCGCCGTGCGGGGGAAGCTGCTCGACCAGATCGTCGACGACCAGGTGCCCGTCGTCGAGCGGCTGCGCCCGGACCTCGTGTCGTTCTGCGCCGGGGGCAACGACCTCATCCGGCTGCAGTGCGACATCGACGACCTGGCCGCCCGGTTCGACGCCGCGCTGGCCCGCGTCGCCGGCACCGGGGCGGACGTGTTCGTGTTCACCGGCTTCGACCTGGGCCGCATGCACCCGCTCATCCGCCGGCTGCGCGGGCGCGTGGCGTGCTTCAACGAGAGCATGCGGGTCAGCGCCGAGCGGCACGGCGCCCGCGTCGTGGACCTGTGGGGGATGGCCCCGCTCGCCGACCCCCGCGCCTGGGGCCCCGACCGGCTGCACCTGCGCCCCGACGCGCACCGCCGCGTCGCGCTGCGGGTGCTGGAGACCCTCGGCGAGCCCGTGCACGAGGACTGGCGCGCCCCGCTCCCCGACGGCGAGCCCGCCCCGTGGCGCGACCGCCAGCTCGAGGACCTGCGCTGGATGCGCGACTTCGCGATGCCGTTCGTGCGCAAGCGCCTGCAGGGCCGCCGGACGGGTGACGGCTTCGCCCCGAAGCGCCCGGACCTCCTCCCACTGGACTGATCCCCCCGGCCCGCATCGCAGCAAAGCCACTTTCACGCAACGAGCTTGCGTGAAAGTGGCTTTGCTGCAACCGGGGGGACGTCAGACCGGGCGCACCGTCCGCGCCGCCACGTGGGCCGGGCGCGGGGCGGGCGCCGAGAACGGCGCCTCCAGGGCGTTCTCCACGCTGTTGAACACGATGAAGATGTTCGAGCGCGGGTAGGGCGTGATGTTGCTGCCCGAGCCGTGCATGCAGTTGGAGTCGAACAGCGTGGCGCTGCCCGCCTTGCCGGTGAGCATGGCGATGCCGTGCCGGTTCGCCAGCGCCGTGAGGCTCTCCGGGTCCGGCGTGCCGATCTCCTGCTCGCGCAGCGACTCCTTGTAGTGGTCGGCCGGGGTCTCGCCGACGCACGAGACGAACGTCCGGTGCGAGCCCGGCATGATCATCAGGCAGCCGTTGTGCGCGAAGTTCTCGGTGAGCGAGATCGAGATGCTCACCGCGCGCGGGGACGGCATGCCGTCCTCGGCGTGCCAGGTCTCGAAGTCGGAGTGCCAGTAGAACCCGGCCCCGCCGAAGCCCGGCTTGTAGTTGATCCGGCTCTGGTGGACGTAGACGTCCGAGCCGAGGATCTGCCGCGCCCGCCCGGCCACCCGCTCGTCGGCGACGAGCGCGGCGATCGCGTCGGACAGCGTGTGCACCTCGAAGATCGACCGGACCTGCTGCGAGGTCTTCTCGACGATCGTGCGCTCGTCGGCGCGCACGGCGGGGTCGGTGGCCAGCCGGTCCAGCTCGGCGGCGTACCCGGCCACCTCCTCGGCCGAGAGCAGCTGAGGCACGGTGACGAACCCGTCGCGCTCGTGGGTCGCGAGCTCCTCGGAGCTCAGCAGCCCGGGCACGTCACGGCCACCCGCGGCGGCACCCCAGACGGTCGGCTCGGCCCGGTCGATGAGCACGGGGCGGTCGGCCACGCGGGTGGGGTAGCGGTCGGCGGTCCTGGCTCCGGGGTCGGTCACGGTCATCTCAGACGGTCTCCTTCTCGTCCTCCAGGGTCACCAGCGGGTACACGCCGTTCTCGTCGTGCACCTCGCGGCCGGTGACCGGCGGGTTGAACACGCACACCGTGCGCATCCGCGTCCGCGGCCGCAACTGGTGGCGCTCGTTGCCGTTCAGGACGTAGATCGACCCGGGCGCGAGCGCGTAGGTCGTGTCGTTGTCCTTGTCGTAGAGCTCGCCCTCGCCCTCGGTGACGAAGACGGCCTCGATGTGGTTGGCGTACCAGAAGTCGTTGACGGTGCCGGGCTCCAGCACGGTCTCGTGCACGGAGAACCCGACCCGGTCGCCGGCGAGCACGATCCGCTTGCTCCGCCAGTTCGGCGTCACGACGTCGCGCTCGGTGTCGGTGATCTCGTCCAGCGTCCTGACGATCATCAGGCCATCGCCCCCTGGTTCGTGACGGCGGCGACGGACTCGCGCACGATCGCGAGGCCCTCCTCCAGCTCGTCGTCGGTGACGGTCAGCGGCGGCAGGATCTTCATGACCTCGTCCTCGGGTCCGGACGTCTCCATCAGCAGGCCCCGCTCGAAGGCGGCGGCGCACGCCTTGGCCGCGAGCTCGGGCTGCGCGAACTGCAGGCCCCTGGCCAGCCCGCGACCCTTGGGCAGCAGGCCGGTCGTGCCCGCGGCGATCTCGGTGAAGACCTCGTGGACGCGCTCGCCCTTGGCCAGCGTCGAGCGCTCCAGGGCGTCGTCGGTCCAGAACTCCTTGAGCGCCGCGGTCGCGGTGACGAACGCCGGGTTGTGCCCGCGGAACGTGCCGTTGTGCTCGCCGGGGCCCCACACGTCGTGCTCGGGCTTGACGAGGGTGAGGGCCATCGGCAGGCCGTAGCCGCTGATCGACTTGGAGATGCAGACGATGTCGGGCTCGATGCCCGCGATCTCGAACGAGAAGAACGGGCCGGTGCGTCCGATGCCCATCTGCACGTCGTCGACGATGAGCAGGATGCCGTGCTTCTTGCACAGCGCGTCGAGGCCCTGCAGCCACTCGACGCGTGCCGGGTTGATGCCGCCCTCGCCCTGCACCGTCTCGACGATCACGGCCGCGGGCTCGTTGAGGCCGCTGCCGGAGTCGGTGAGCAGCTTCTCCATCCACAGGAAGTCGGGCTGCGTGCCGTCGAAGTAGTTGTCGTAGGGCATCGGCGTGGCGTGCACCAGCGGGATGCCGGCGCCGCCGCGCTTCATCGAGTTGCCGGTGACCGACAGCGCGCCCAGCGTCATGCCGTGGAACGCGTTCGTGAAGTTGATCATCGCCTCGCGACCGCTGATCTTGCGGGCCAGCTTGAGTGCCGACTCCACGGTGTTCGCGCCGGTCGGGCCGGGGAACTGGACCTTGTAGTCCAGGCCGCGCGGCTTGAGGATCACGTCCTCGAACGTGTGCAGGAACTCGCCCTTGGCCCTGGTGTACATGTCCAGGCCGTGGGTGATGCCGTCGCGCATCAGGTAGTCCAGCAGCGGCTTCTTCAGCGCCGGGTGGTTGTGTCCGTAGTTCAGCGCGCCCGCGCCGGCGAAGAAGTCCAGGTAGCTGCGGCCGTCGACGTCGGTGAGGCGCGACCCCTTCGCGGTGTCGAACACCACCGGCCAGTTGCGGCAGTAACTGCGGACCTCGGACTCGAGGTCCTCGAAGACGGTCATCCGGTGTGCATCTCCCCAGTGGTGGTGGTGATCGGCCCGATGCGGTGGAGGAACTCGGGCTTGATGCCGGCACCGAGCTCGGCGGCGGCGAACAGCTCGGTGCGTTCGACGGCGGCGCCGTGCCGCTGCGCGAACGCGGAGAACAGCGCGATCGACGCCGCGTTGTCGGCGGTGATCGTGGTCTCCAGGTGGGTGCAGCCGACGCGGTCGGCCAGGTGGTCGAGCATGGAGGCGGCGACGCCGTGCCCGCGAGCCGCGGCGTCCACCGCGACCTGCCACACGAACAGCGTGTCCGGCTCGGCCGGGCGTCGGTAGCCGGTGACGAAGCCGACGGGGCGCCCGTCGAGCCGGGCGACGACCGACGTGGCGGCGAAGTCGCGGCCCCACAGCGCGTACGCGTAGCGCGAGTTCACGTCGAGCACGCCCGTGCCGTCCGCGATGCTCCAGAGGGTGGGGCCGTCGGCCGGGGTCGGCGGGGCCAGCGTCACCGAAGCGGTCTGCGAAACGGACATGGCTGCCGAAGTTAACAGCGATGAGGCCGTTCGGCACCCGCCGGCACGCCCCTGAGCTGGGCGGACGTGAGCGTGGCCACGAACAGGTTTAGCGCCGCAGCGCCCTGGGTACCGGCGCGTCGGCGCAGGTGCCGGGGCTGACCGCAGCGTGCCGCACGCGGGCCCGCGGCGCTCGCTCCGCCCGGGGCGAGAACGGTCACACCGCGGCCGGCATCAGCTCAGCTGACGGCCCGCGACCATCGAGAACGGGCGCTGGTAGGCCGAGCCCAGCAGGCGGACGAGCAGGTCGAACACCTTCGCGTCCGTGCCGACGAGGACGCGGGCGCTGTTGCGGTCCACGCCCCGCAGGATGATCTCCGCGGCCTTCTCCGGGCTCATCCGCAGCATCGTGCGCTCGAAGCGCTCCATCGCGCGGCCGTCCTCGAAGCCGGCCCCGCGCTCGGCGTTGCGGGCGATGCCGGTCTTGATCCCACCGGGGTGCACGCAGGTCACCCGCACCGGGTGCTTGGCGACGAGCATCTCCTGGCGCAGCGACTCGGTGAACCCGCGCACCGCGAACTTCGCCGCGTTGTAGGCGCTCTGGCTGGGCACCGAGAGCAGGCCGAACAGGCTGGAGACGTTGATCACGTGCCCGTCGCCGGAGTTGATCAGGTGCGGCAGGAACGCCTTGGTGCCGTTGACGACGCCCCAGAAGTCGATGTCGACGACGCGCTCGATCTCCTCGAACTCCGAGGTGAGGATGTTGCCGGCGAACGCGATGCCGGCGTTGTTGTAGACCTGGTTGAC
>JAPLAT010000556.1 GCA_026393175.1 Pseudonocardiales bacterium | reverse complement strand
ACGGCGCCGGCCTCCGCGGGCCGGCCGGCCGGCGGTGGGCGCCGCCGTGGGCCGGTGCTGGTCGCGGCCGCCGCGGTGCTGCTGCTGCTCGTGGGCGGCGGGATCGCCCTGGCCCTCCTGAACTCCGGCGGGGGCGGCGGGACCCCGCCCGCGACCGCGCCGACCAGCACCGAGGCGACGACGACCGAGGCCGCGCCCACCACCACCGCCGCGCCGACCACCACGGAGGCGGCGCCGACCACCACCGAGGCGGCACCGACCACCGACCCGGCCGGGTCCGGCGCCGTCGACCCGGTCTCGTTCGTGCAGAACTACTACGCCCTGCTGCCCGACGACACCGACGCCGCGTGGGCGCTGCTCAGCCCCGAGGCGCAGGCCGCGTCCGGCGGGCGCGGCGGGTTCGACAACTTCTACGCCTCGATGGACTCGGTGACGCTGCAGGACGTCCGGCAGGTCGGCGAGGACACCGTCGAGGGCACGGTGGTGTTCGACCGCACCGACGGCCCGACCACCAACGAGCCGTACCGCTTCGTCGTCACCGACCAGGGCGGGACGCCGATCATGCAGTCGTTCAGCCAGCTCTAGTCGCCTGGTCGGCCCCGAGCAGCGGGCCGCTGACCCAGCGCACCACCTCGTCGACGAACTCCGCGCGGTGCGCCACGCCGCGCACCTCGTGGCCCTCGCCGTCGAACAGCAGGAACCGCGGGGCCCGGCCGCGCTCGCGCAGCGCGTCCACGATCTGCTCGGCCTCGCCCAGCGGCACGTTCGTGTCGTTGACGCCGTGCACCACCAGCAGCGGCGCGACGATCCGGTCCGCGTGCTGCAGCGGGGACAGCTCGGTGAGCAGGGCGGCGTCGGCCTCCGGGTCGCCGTACTTCGACGTGGCCGCCACCGCGATCCACGGCTCGGTGTCGCGGTAGAAGGTGTGCAGGTCGGCCATGCCGCACACGTCCACCCCGACGGCGAACAGCTCCGGGAACCAGGCCAGCGCGACGAGCGTCAGGTAGCCGCCGTAGGAGCGGCCGGCCACCCCGACGCGGTCCGGGCGGGCGTGGCCCGAGCGGACGAGGTGGGCGACGGCGGCGCGCACGTCGGTGATCGCGACGCGGCGGCGCGGCCCGTCGTCGGCGCCCGCGAACGCCCGCCCGTAGCCCGCGGAGCCGCGCACGTTCGGCGCGAACACCCCGATCCCGGCCGCGGCGAGGGCCTGGAACAGCGGCTGGTGCACCGGGCGCTCCTGCGCCTCCGGGCCGCCGTGCAGCCACAGCAGCACCGGCACCGGGCCGATCGCGCCGCGCGGCCGGAACAGCCAGCCGGTCAGCGCGAGCCCGTCCTCGCCGCGGAAGCGCAGCAGGGTCGGCTCCACCGCGTCGACGGCGGCCGCCCCGAGGAGCGTGGCCGGCCGCCCGCCCGGCCACAGGGGGAGGTGCGAGATCCGCGGCGGGACGGCCGGGCCCTCGCTGCCGACGAGCAGCGCGCGCCCGTCGCGGGTGAACGCCACGGAGGTGACGACGTCGCCGGGCGGGGCGGGCAGCGGCGACGCGTGCCCGGAGCGCAGGTCGAGCAGTTCCAGCTCGCTGCGGCCCTCGACGTTCCACACCAGGACGACGCGCGCGGCCTCCGGGTCCAGCGCGACCGAGTCGAGGTCGGCGTCGTCGCGGGCGGCGACGACGCGGGTGGCCGAGCGGCCCCGCGAGTCGACGGCGAGCAGCGCGGGCCGGTCGCGGCCGGCGTCGGTGTGCACGTAGAGCCGGTCGCGGTCGAACCGGGCGTCGGCGACGACCGCGCCGTCCCCGGGCAGCAGCGGCACGCGCAGCCCCGAGCGCAGGTCGACGAGCTCCAGCCCGCGGTCCCCGCGCCGCCCGAGCCGGACCACCGCGCGCCGCCCGTCGCCGTTCACCGCGCACACCCGGGCGGCCGGGCCGGAGGCGAGCACCGTGGAGGTGCCGTCGCGCACGTCGACCAGGCAGGCCTGGCCCGCGCCGTCGTCACCGAGGATCGTGACGCCGAGCCGGTAACCGCCCGGCGACCACGACCCGAGGGTGACGGCGCGCGCGGCCGGGGCGATGTCGAGCGGGTCGCGGCCGTCGGGGTGCACGAGCACCACGCGGGTGCGCTCGCCGCCGCCGGGGGCGAGCTCCAGGGCGAGCCACTCGCCGTCGGGGGACCAGGACAGCGCGTGCACGTCCTCGTCCGGGCCCAGCGGGAGCGACGGCTCGGCGACCGCCGTCCCGTCCGGGGGCAGCGGCGCGACGAACGCGCGGGGCCGCCCGGAGCGGTCGGAGACCCACGCGAGCGCCGTCCCGTCCGGGGAGGGGACGGCGTCGGTGTAGCGGACGCCGGTGTCGGATGTGCCGGTGTCGAGGGTGTCGGGTGCGCGGATCAGATCCCCCTCTCCTGCAACCACATCTCCAGCAGCGCCACCTGCCACAGCGCGTTGGAGCCCAGGTTGGTGCGGGTCGTGTTCGGGTCGGCCAGCATCGCATCCCGCCAGTTGTGGCGGACGAGCCCCCGGCGGACGGCCGCCGGATCGGTGACGGCGTCGCGGACCCGGTCCAGGAACGGCCCGGACAGGTGCCGGATCGCCGGTACCGGGAAGTACCCCTTCGGCCGGTCGATGATGCTGTCGGGCACGACACCGCGGGCCGCCGCCTTGAGCACGCCCTTCCCGCCGAGGGCGAGCTTGTGCTCGGGCGGGCAGGCCGCGGCGAGCTCGACGAACTCGTGGTCGAGGAACGGGACGCGCGCCTCCAGCCCCCAGGCCATCGTCATGTTGTCGACGCGCTTGACCGGGTCGTCGACGAGCATGACGGTGGAGTCGATGCGCAGGGCGGCGTCGAGCGTGGAGTCCGCGCCGGGCTCGGCGAAGTGCTCGGCGACGAACGCGCGGCTGGGGTCGTGGTCGAGCAGCCACTGCTCCTGCAGGACCAGCGCCATGTCGGCGTGCGGGCGGTCGGCGAACACGCCCAGGTAGGCGTCGACGGCGTCGGCCCGGGGGACGCGGGCCAGCGGCGGGTACCAGTTGTAGCCGGCCAGCACCTCGTCGGCGCCCTGCCCGCTCTGCACGACCGTGACGTCCTTCGCGACCTCCTCGGACAGCAGGTGGAACGCGACGCAGTCGTGGCTGACCATCGGCTCGGCCATCGCCGTCACCGCGGCGTCGACGGCGGGCAGCATCCGGGCCGGGTCGACGAGGATCCTGCGGTGGTCCGTGCCGAAGTGCCGGGCCACCTCGTCGGAGTAGACGAACTCGTCGCCGGACTCGCCGCCCGCGGCGTGGAACCCGACGCTGAACGTCTTCAGCCCGGTCTGCCCCTGCTCGGCCAGCAGCGCGACGACCAGCGACGAGTCGAGCCCGCCGGACAGCAGCACCCCGACGGGCACGTCGGCCACCATCCGCCGCCGCACGGCCGTGCGCAGGGAGTCCAGCACCGCGTCGGCCCAGTCCGCGGCGGACATGCCGGCGTGCTCCGGGCGGCGGACGTGCTCGGGACGCCAGTACACGTGCTCGACCGAGGTGCCGTCGGGCCGGATCGTGCGGACCGTCGCCGGCGGCAGCTTGCGCACCCCCGCGAGGATCGTGCGCGGGGCGGGGACGATCGCGTGGAAGCTCATGTAGTGGTGCAGGGCGACCGGGTCGATCGCGGTGTCGACGCCGCCTGCGGCCAGCAGCGCCGGCAGCGACGAGGCGAACCGCAGCCGTCCCCCGCCCTCGGTGAGGTAGAGCGGCTTGATCCCCAGCCGGTCGCGGCCCAGCGTCAGGACGCCGGTGTCGCGCTCGGCGACGGCGAAGGCGAACATGCCGCGGAAGCGCTCCACGCAGGCCGTGCCCCACCGGTGGAACGCGACGAGCAGCACCTCGGTGTCGGAGGTGGAGAAGAACCGGTACCCGAGGCCCTCCAGCTCGGCCCGCAGCTCGCGGTAGTTGTAGATGCAGCCGTTGAACACCCCGGCCAGGCCGAGCTCGGGCAACACCATCGGCTGCGCGCCGCGCTCGGACAGGTCGATGATCTTCAGGCGGCGGTGGCCGAGGGCGATCCGGCCGGTCGCGTGGACCCCCGAGCCGTCCGGTCCGCGGGCGGCGAGGGCCGCGGTCATCCGGGCCACCGCCGTCACGTCCGCCGGCCCGTCGAACCGGATCTCCCCGGCGATGCCACACATGAGCCGTACTGTCTCCGGCGATTGTTTCGTCCGTGTGACATGGGCCGTCCGGATCGTGTGTGGTAAGCCTTACCTGTGCGCCGCCTGCTGATCACCGTCCTCGCCGCCGCCGCCCTCGCCGCGTGCGGCACGCCCGCCCCGGAACCGGCCGCGGACGGGGCGACGATCACCCACCGCTACGGCGAGACGACCGTGCCAGCCGACCCGCAGCGTGTCGTCACCGTCGGGTTCACCGACCACGACGCGGTGCTCGCGCTCGGCGTCGTCCCCGTCGCCTACACGGGCTGGCTGGCCGACGCGCCCCTGCCGTGGCAGGACTTCGGCGACGCCGCACCCGTCGTGCTCGACGAGTCCGCGCTGGACGCCGAGCAGGTCGCCGCCGCCCGCCCGGACCTCATCCTGGCCGTGCACTCGGCGATCACGCAGGAGGAGTACGACGTGCTGTCCGGGATCGCGCCGACCGTCGCGCCCGCGGACGGCGTCGACTTCGGCACCCCCTGGCAGGACCAGACGCGCACCATCGGCACCGCGCTGGGCCGGGCCGCGGAGGCCGACGCGCTGGTCGCCGACGTGGAGGCGCGCTTCGCGGAGGCCGCCGCCGCGCACCCCGAGTTCGCCGGCCAGACCGGCGTCGTCGGCCTGACCAGCCCCGACGGCACCTACTACGCCTACGGCCCGGACGACGCCCGGGCCCGCTTCCTCGGCGCGCTCGGCTTCGGGCAGTCCGCGGAGATCGGCGCGCTCGCGGGCGACAGCTTCTTCGCGACGGTGAGCGCCGAGCGCTTCGACCTGCTCGGCGACGCCGGTGTGCTGGTGTGGATCGCCGCGACCGACGCCGAGCGGGCGGCGCTGGAGGCCAACCCGGCCTACGCCGCGCTCGGGGCCGTGCAGCAGGGCCGCGACGTGTTCCCCGCCTACGACCCGCTGGGCATCGCGCTGACCTACAACACCCCGCTGAGCCTGCCCTACGCCCTCGACGGCGTGCTGCCCGCGCTCAGCGCCGCTGCGGACGGCGACCCGGCGACCGGCGCCTGACCCCGCCGCCGCTCTGCTGACGGATACGCACCACCCGCCCGGCCGTCGGGGGTCGAGGGTGCGGTCCGTCCGGCCGCCGGCGGACCGAGCGCACCCTGATCACGACCCCGGGCGGCGAGGGTGCGCCGGGTCCGGTCCGCACCGGACGGACCGCACCCTCGGCCGGGGGACCGTTGCGTCCGGGTAAGCAGAGCTAGAGGGGGCTACCGCAGCACCCAGGTGTCCTTCGCGCCCCCGCCCCGGGAGGAGTTGACGATCATGCTGCCGGGCGGGGCGACGCGGGTCAGGGCGGCCGGCAGCACCTCCGCGACGGCGCCGTCGCCCCGCCGGGACTGCAGGACGAACGCCCGCAGGTCGACGGCGCGCGGCTCCAGCCTGCCGTCGGCGTGGGTGGGGTGGGTGGACAGGTGCACCAGGTCCTGGGCCACCCAGGCCGCGGGGTCGGCGCGGACGGCGTCGGCGAGCGCGGCCAGCTCGGCGCGCGAGGCGTGCGGGCCGATGACGATGCCCTGCCCGCCGTAGCCGTCCACGGGCTTGAGCACGAGCTCGCCGATCCGGTAGAGCACCTCCTCGCGCCGGTCGGGGTCGACGCAGGGGTAGGTGGGCACGTTGGGCAGCAGCACGTCCTCGTCGAGGTAGTAGCGGATCATGTCCGGCACCCAGGCGTAGACGAGCTTGTCGTCGGCGACGCCGTTGCCCAGGGCGTTGAGCAGCGCGAGCGTGCCGCGGGACACCGCGTTGGCGATGGCCCGGCCGAGGGGGCGCTGGTCGGCGCCGCGCGACTCGATGAGCGTGCGCTCGTCGATGCGCCGGTACAGCGCGGAGAGCCGCCGCTTCGCCCCGGAGCCGACGAGGTAGACCCCGTCGGAGGTCACCTGCAGGTCGCGCGGGGTCACCACCGGCACGCCCATCGCGTCGGCGAGCAGCCGGTGCTCGTACCAGGCCGAGTCGGCCGGGCCCGCGGAGAGCAGCGCCACCTCGTCGGCGCCCGGGTCGTGCGGGGAGGTGGCCGAGCGCAGCGCCGCGCGCAGCCGGGCGGGCACCGCCTCCAGCCCGACGACGCCCGTGGGCGGCTCGAGGTCCGGCATCGCGCTGCGGATCAGCCGCCGGCCGGTGAGCGCGTACCCGATGCCCGAGGGGACGCGCAGGTTGTCCTCCAGCACGAGCCACCGGTCGGCGGTGTCGCGCACGAGGTCGATCCCGGCCACCGCGATCCGGACGGCGTCGGCCGGGCAGAGCGTGCCCAGCCGGGAGCGGCCCGGCGCGTCCTGCACGACCTGCTCGGGCACCAGCCCGTCGCGGACGATCCGGCCCTCGCCGTAGACGTCGCGGACGAACGCCTCCAGCGCCCGGACCCGCTGGGTCAGCCCGGCCGACAGGGCCGACCAGTCCTCCGCGGTGACGATCCGCGGCACCAGGTCCAGCGGGAACAGCCGGTCCGGCTCGCCGTCGCCCACCCGGAAGGTGACGCCGCGGGCCTGCTGCTCGGTGCGCAGCGCGGCCTCGGCGGCCAAGAGCCCGCGCGGGCCCATCCGCTCCAGGGCGCGGAACATCCAGCCGTACTGCGGCATCGGCGTGCCGCCGGGGGTGACGGCCTCGTCGAACCGGCCGGGCCCGTACCCGCGCAGCAGCGGGGTGCCGGTGGGCACGGTGGAGGCGGGCTCGGAGGTCCACGGGCGGCCCTGGGTGCGGGCCAGCAGCGCGTCGACGACGTCGGTGAACTCGCCGCGGCGCCCGAAGGCGCGGCGCTGGCGGGCCGCGGCGCTGCCCCGGGTCAGCGTGCCCTGGGCGAGCTCGGCGACCTGCTCGACGTCGCCCAGCTCCTCCAGCTGCGGGCGCAGGTGCTCGACCAGCTGACCGATGAGCAGGTGCGGCGAGACCAGGGCCGGGCCGAGGTCGTGGCGCGGGTCGAGGTCGACGAGGTCGCCCTCCAGCCCGGAGCGGGCGGCCCGCCAGGACGCCGCGCGCAGCAGCTCGTGGCGCGACTCCGGCAGCGGCTTCCCGTCCTCGTGGTCGGCGCGGGCGCGCAGCACGAGCGCCCGGAACAGCCCCGCGATGAGCACGACGTCGTCGACCTCGGGGCAGGCGTCGCAGACCCGCAGCTCGACGGTGGGCAGGTGGGCGCTGGGCCGGATGTCGAAGTAGACCATCCCGGGGTCGCTGATCGTGCCGGACGCGATCAGCTGCGCCACCAGCTCGTCGTACTCGGCGGCGGTCTCCACGTGCGCGGGCGGGCCTGCGGTGGGCCAGCGCGACCACACCATGCTGCGGAAGCTCGCGTACCCGGAGTCGCGGCCCCGCCAGTACGGCGAGCTCGCCGAGATCGCGAGCAGGATCGGCAGGTACGGCGCCACCCGGCGGGCGACCTGCACGGCGACGTCGCGGTCGGGCACGTCGACGTGCACCTGCGCGCCGCAGATGTGCTGCTCACCGACGAGGATCTGGTACTCGTGGTGCATCCGCTCGTACCGGGCGCCCGCGGAGATCGCGGACTCGTCCACCAGCGGGACCGTGCCCGCCGCCACGACGCCCAGGCCCAGCGGGGACGCCACCGACTCCAGCGTGGCGCGCAGCCGGCGCAGGTGGGCGTGCAGGTCGTCGAGGGTGTCGCAGACCGGGGTGTTCGTCTCGACCAGCGAGCGCTGCAGCTCGGGGGAGAACTCGGGCCCGTCGAGCCCGTCGAGGAGGGCCTCGACCTCGGGGGCGGAGCGCCGGGACGCCAGGTCGACGACGTGGAACTCCTCCTCGGCGCCGAGCCTGGGCAGGTCACTCACGGGTCCACGCTAGGTGCCCGGTGTTTCCGCCGTGCTGCGCTGGGATGACCTGAGGGTGGTGCGACACGGGGCGAGCGTGCCCGTTCCGCGGGTCCGTACACACGCCCGCAACCCGTCCGGACCAGCGCGGCGGCCGAGCGGTGCAGCCGGACGGGGCCGGACGGCCTCACCCCGCTCAGCCGTCGAGGTGCGCGCGCAGCGCGGCCACGAGCGTGGCGCGGCTCGAGGCCCGCAGCTTCTGCCGCAGGTGCGCGACGTGCTGCTCCACCGTCTTCGGCGACAGGTACAGCCGCGCGCCGATCTCCTTGTGCGTCAGCCCGTCGACGACGAGCGCGCCCACCTCCCGCTCGCGGTCCGACAGCGCGTCGGGGCCGGAGCCGGCCCGGGCCGGCCGGGTGCCGCGCAGCCGTCGGCCCGCCTCGAGCAGGACGCGGGCGGCCGCGGGGTCGTCGGCCCGCTCGGTGGCGACGCGGCACAGCTGCGCGGCCTCCCAGCGGTAGCCGGCCGCGGCCAGGTGCGCGACCGCGGCGGCGACGGCGTCCGGGTCGGCCGGG
>JAPLAT010000683.1 GCA_026393175.1 Pseudonocardiales bacterium | reverse complement strand
GCCGCGGCGGCCGGGGCGCGGGTGTCGAGCGGCGCGTCCGGCCGGGCCTCCACCCGCACGGCGAGCGCGTCGAGGCGGCCCTGGGTCGTCCGCACGAGCTGGAAGTGCGGCGACAGGCCGGGCGTGCGCAGCACGATCTCCTCGATCTGGGTGGGGAAGACGTTCACCCCGCGCAGGATGATCATGTCGTCGGACCGGCCGGTGATCTTGCGCATCCGGCGGTGCCCGGGCCGGGCCGTGCCGGGGAGCAGCGTCGTCAGGTCCCGGGTGCGGTACCGGATGATCGGCAGCGCCTCCTTGGTCAGCGACGTGAACAGCAGCTCGCCCTCGGTGCCGTCGGGCAGCGGGGTGCCGTCGAGGGGGTCGACGACCTCGGGCAAGAAGTGGTCCTCCCAGACGTGCAGCCCGTCCTTGGTCTCCACGCACTCCTGCGACACGCCGGGGCCCATGACCTCGGAAAGCCCGTAGATGTCCACCGCGTGGATGTCCATCCGGTCCTCGATCTCGCGGCGCATCTGCTCGGTCCACGGCTCGGCGCCGAAGATCCCGACCTTGAGCGACGACGACCGCGGGTCGATGCCCTGCCGCTCGAACTCGTCGATCACGGTGAGCAGGTAGCTGGGCGTCACCATGATCACGTCGGGCTCGAAGTCGACGATCAGCTGCACCTGGCGCGGCGTCATGCCGCCGGAGATCGGGATGGCCGTCGCCCCGAGCTTCTCGATCCCGTAGTGCGCGCCGAGCCCGCCGGTGAACAGGCCGTAGCCGTAGGCGTTGTGCACCTTGTGCCCGGGCCGCCCGCCCGCGGCGCGGATCGAGCGGGCCATCAGCCCGGCCCAGTTGTCGATGTCGCGCGCGGTGTAGCCGACGACCGTCGGCCGCCCGGTGGTGCCGGACGAGGCGTGGATGCGGGCCACGCGCTCCTGCGGCACGGCGAACAGGCCGAACGGGTAGTGGTCGCGCAGGTCGGCCTTCGTCGTCATCGGGAACCGGGCGATGTCGGCGAGCTCGCGGCAGTCGTCGGGGTGCACGCCGTGGGCGTCGAACGACTTCCGGTAGAAGTCGACGTTGTCGTAGGCGTGACGGAGGGTCCACCGCAGCCGCTCCAGCTGCAGCGCGCGCACCTCGTCCACCGACATCCGCTCGGCCGCGTCGAGCAGCTCCGGCGGCGGGGCCTCGCCCAGGCGCCCGCTCACGACCCGGCCACCCACGACTTGGCCACCAGGGTCAGCACGTCGTAGCGGGCGACGGACTCGCCGTCCTGCCGCGTGACGTCGGCGTCCCAGCGCACCTCGCCGTAGTCGGCGGTGTCGCGGGGGGTGATCTGCTTGCAGGTCAGGGTCACGGTCAGGGCGTCGCCGAAGCGGACCGGGGTGAGGAACCGCAGGGAGTCGACGCCGAAGTTGGCCAGCACCGGGCCGGGATCGGGGTCGACGAACAGGCCCGCGGCCAGCGACACGACCAGGTACCCGTGCGCGACGCGCTGCCCGAACAGCGGGTTCGCGGCGGCCGCGGCCTCGTCCATGTGCGCGTAGAACGTGTCGCCCGTGAACTCGGCGAAGTGCTCCACGTCGGCCTGCGTGACCTCGCGCGGCCCGGCGACGACCGTGTCGCCGATCCGCAGCTCCGCCAGGCTCTTGCGGAACGGGTGGACGCCACCGGGTTCGCGCAGGGTCTCGGTGCGCGTCGACCCGGCGACCCACCGGCCGGTGATCGCGGTGAGGGTGTCCGGGTCGGCCTGCACGGCCGTGCGCTGCATGTGGTGCAGCACGCCGCGGATCCCGCCCAGCTCCTCGCCGCCGCCGGCACGCCCGGGGCCGCCGTGCACGAGCTGCGGCATCGGCGAGCCGTGGCCCGTCGACTCCGCCGCGTCGGCCTGCGTGAGCACGAGCAGCCGCCCGTGCCACGGCGCGACGCCCAGCACGACGTCGCGGGCGAACGCGGCGTCGCCGGTGACGACGGACCCGGCGAGGCTGCCCTGCCCGCGCGCCGCGTACTCGACCAGCTGCTCCGTCGACGTGTACGGCAGCAGCGTGCTGACCGGCCCGAACGCCTCCACCTCGTGCGGCTCCGCGCGGTCGGGGTCGCCCACGAGCAGGACGGGGGAGACGAACGCCCCACGTTGCGCGTCCGCACCCTGGACCTCGACGTGCTCCGGGTCGCCGAACACGATCCGCCCGGCGTCGCGCAGCGCCTTGACGCTGCGCCGCACCTCCTCGCGCTGCTCGAGGCTCGCCAGCGCGCCCATCCGGGCCGTCGCCGGGTCGCCGACGGTGACCGCCGCGAGCCGCTCCGCGACGGCCTCGGCCACGGCGTCGAGGTGCTCGGCGGGCACGAACGCGCGCCGGATCGCCGTGCACTTCTGCCCGGCCTTGACCGTCATCTCGGTGACGAGCTGGTCCACGTAGAGGTCGAACTCGGGGGTGCCCGGCGCCGCGTCGGGGCCCAGCGCGGACATGTTCAGCGAGTCGGCCTCCGCGGAGAACCGGACGCTGTGCCGGACGATCGCCGGGTGCGCGCGCAGCGTGCCCGCGGTGGACGCCGAGCCGGTGAAGGAGACGAGGTCCTGGCCGGTGAGGTGGTCGAACAGGTCGCCGACGCCGCCGGCGACGAACTGCAGCGTCCCCTCGGGCAGCAGCCCCGAGGCGACGATCAGCTCGACCAGCGCCGCGGACAGGAACGCCGTCGGGCTGGCCGGCTTGACCACGCTCGGCACGCCGGCGAGGAACGCGGGCGCGAACTTCTCCAGCGGCCCCCACACCGGGAAGTTGAACGCGTTGACCTGCACGGCCACCCCGCGCAGGGGCGTCGCGACGTGCTGGGCGACGAACGTGCCGCCGCGGGAGAGCGGCTCGACGGCGCCCTCGACGTAGACGGTGTCGTTGGGCAGCTCACGGCGGCCCTTCGACGCGTAGGCCTGCAGCACGCCGATGCCGCCGTCGACGTCGAACCGCGAGTCGAACCGGGTGGCGCCGGTGCGCGCGGAGACGGCGTACAGCTCGTCGCGGTGCTCGCGCAGGTGCCCGGCCAGGGCCTTGAGCAGGGCGGCGCGCTGGTGGAAGGTCAGCTCGCGCAACGCGGGCCCGCCGACGGTGCGGCCGTGGTGCAGGACCGCGGCCATGTCGACCCCGTCGGAGGAGATCCGGGCGACCTCCTCCCCGGTGACGGCGTCGTGCAGCGGGCGCCCGTCGGCCGGGGCGTGCCAGCCCCCGCCGACGTAGCTGCGCAGGACCGGTGCCATGTGGGAGCCTCCATGCTCGCTCTACCGACCGTTCGTTCGGGGGCGGACGCTAGCAGAACCGGCACCGGCCCGACACCCCTCGGCGGGGCCCGGATCGCCGGTTCCCCGCGCCGCCCGTATCGCAGCGGGGAGACACCGCAGCGGTCCGGTCGCAGCGGGGTGACACCGCTGCGATGCGGCCCGGCGCCGCCCCGATCCGGCGACCGGCCGCGGCGACCGGCGACCGATCGTTCGGTCGGCGCTACGCTGCGCCCGTGACCGACGAGCCCGCAGTGCTGCTGACCCGTGACGACACCGACCCCGCCGTCGCGGTACTCACGCTCAACCGCCCCGCCCGCCTCAACGCGCTGACCACCGAGCTCAAGGTCGCGCTCCTCGCGGCCGTGCGCGAGCTCGCGGCGGCGTCCGACGTCCGGGCCGCCGTGCTGACCGGCGCGGGCAAGGCGTTCTGCGTCGGCCAGGACCTGGGGGAGCACGCCGAGGCGCTCGCCGCCGACCCCGCCACGGCCTTCGACACGGTCGCCGAGCACTACAACCCGATCGTCACGCAGATCGCCGAGCTGCCCTTCCCCGTGGTCGCCGCCGTCAACGGCCCGTGCGTCGGGGCAGGGCTGGGGTTCGCGCTGGCCTGTGACCTGCGGGTCGCCGCCGCCGGGCTGAAGTTCGCCACGGCGTTCGCGGCCATCGGGCTCACCGCCGACTCCGGGCTGTCGGCGAGCCTCGCCCATGCCGTCGGCGTCGCCAGGGCCACGGAGCTGCTGCTGCTCGGCGAGCCGTTCACCGCCGAGGACGCGCAGGCCTGGGGCCTGGTCCGGGCCGTCGTCCCGGCCGAGGAGGTGGCACCGGCGGCGCTGGACCTGGCCCGGACCCTCGCCGCGGGTCCCACGCTCGCCTACACCGAGATCAAGCGGGCCGTGCGGCACGGCGCGGTGTCCGACCTGCCCGCCGTGCTCGCCGCCGAGGCCGAGGGACAGGCCCGGCTCTCGCTCACCGCCGACCACCAGAACGCCGTCGCGGACTTCCTCGCCAAGCGGCGACCGACCTTCCAGGGGCGATGAACTCCCCCGCGCGGGTCCGGCGGCCCAGCCACGGGCCGGGCTCCCTGCTGGAGGTGGCGGTCGGGGAGTTCATCACCCGCGGCTACGACGCCACGTCCATGGAGGACCTCTCCCGCGCCGCGGGGATCACGAAGTCGTCGTTCTACCACCACTTCGCCGGCAAGGAGGCGCTGCTGCGCGCCGCGCTGGAGCGAGCGCTGGACGGGCTGTTCGCCGTCCTCGACACCCCCGGGGCGCGCACCGGCAGCCCGGTCGCCCGGCTGCGGCACATCGTGCACGGCCAGGTCGAGGTGCTCGTCCGCGAGCTGCCCTACGTCACGCTGCTGCTGCGGGTGCGCGGCAACACCGAGACCGAGCGCTGGGCGCTGGAGCGCCGCCGCACGTTCGACGCCCACGTGGCCGGCCTGGTCCGCGAGGCCGTCGAGGCGGGGGAGATCCGGGCCGGTGTCGACCCGGCCCTGGCCGCGCGGCTGCTGTCCGGGCTCGTCAACTCGGTGGTCGAGTGGGCCCGGCCGGGGCGCTCGGCGTCGCTGCCCGACGACGTCGCCCGGGCCGCGTTCGAGGGGATCCTCCCGGCCTCGTGATCGAGTACGCGGTGCGCGGGCCGGTCGACGACCTGGCGCTGTCCCAGCTGCACGCGGCCGCGTTCGCCGAGAACGCCCGGCTGGTGCGCTGGGGCGAGCGGCTGGCCCGGCACAGCCTGTCGTGGGTCACCGCCACCGACGGCGGGCGGCTGGTCGGCTTCGTCCACCTCGCGTGGGACGGCGACCGGCACGCCTTCCTGCTCGACGCCGTCGTCGCCCCCGACCGGCAGCGGGCCGGGATCGGCACGGAGCTGGTGACCCGCGCCGTCCGGCTGGCCGCCGACGCCGGCTGCACCTGGCTGCACGCCGACTTCGCCCCCGACCTGGCGCCGTTCTTCCACGACCGCTGCGGCCTCCCCGCGACCGCCGCCGCCCTGGCCCGCCTGCACCGCTGACGGCCCGGCCCCGCGGCCCGGAGGGGGACGGTTGCGCCCGGCGCCCCCGTCCGCCACACTGGCCGAACGAACATTCGGTAGGAGGAGTCGTCGTGGACCACCAGGACCGGTTCGACGCCACGATCGCGGCCGACCAGCGCATCGAGCCGCGGGACTGGATGCCCGAGGCGTACCGCAGGACGCTGATCCGGCAGATCGCCCAGCACGCCCACTCGGAGATCATCGGCATGCAGCCGGAGGGGAACTGGATCACCCGGGCCCCCAGCCTGCGGCGCAAGGCGATCCTGCTGGCCAAGGTGCAGGACGAGGCCGGGCACGGGATGTACCTCTACGCGGCGGCCGAGACGCTCGGCGTCGACCGCGAGGAGCTGACCGAGCTGCTCATCGCCGGGAAGCAGAAGTACTCCTCGATCTTCAACTACCCGACGCCCTCCTACGCCGACGTCGGCGTGATCGGCTGGCTGGTGGACGGGGCGGCGATCTGCAACCAGGTGCCGCTGTGCCGCTGCTCCTACGGCCCCTACGCGCGGGCGATGATCCGGATCTGCAAGGAGGAGTCGTTCCACCAGCGGCAGGGCTACGAGCTGCTGATGGCGATGACCTCGGGCACCGACGCCCAGCGCGCGATGGTGCAGGAGTCGGTGAACCGGTTCTGGTGGCCGTCGCTGATGATGTTCGGCCCGCCGGACGACGACTCGCCCAACACCGCGCAGTCGATGGCGTGGAACATCAAGCGGCACACCAACGACGAGCTGCGCCAGCGCTTCGTCGACATGACGGTGCCGCAGGCCGCGGCCCTGGGCGTGACGCTGCCCGACCCGGGGCTGCGCTGGAACCCCGAGCGCGGCAAGCACGACTTCACCCAGCCCGACTGGGACGAGTTCATGGCCGTGGTCAAGGGCTCCGGCCCGTGCAACGCCCAGCGCGTCGCGCACCGCAAGCGGGCCCACGACGAGGGGGCGTGGGTGCGCGAGGCCGCGTCGGCGTACGCCGCCAAGCGCGCGGGGAGGGCCGCGGCATGAGCGGGTTCACGGCCGAGGGCGGCCACGGCGCCGTCCCCACGGAGGGCGTGCCGGCGCGGGCGGAGAAGCCGCGCCGGGGCTGGCCGCTGTGGGAGGTGTTCGTGCGCGGCAAGCGCGGCCTCAACCACGTGCACGTCGGCTCGCTGCACGCCCCGGACGCCGAGATGGCCCTGCACAACGCGCGCGACGTCTACACCCGCCGCAACGAGGGCGTCTCGATCTGGGTGGTGCGGGCCGACGACATCACCGCGTCGAGCCCCGCGGAGAAGGACCCGTTCTTCGCGCCGTCGGGCGACAAGGTCTACCGCCACCCGACGTTCTACGCGATCCCCGAGGACGTGCCGCACCTGTGAACGAGCAGACCAACGTCTACGACGCGCTCTCCGAGGACCACGGCGCCGACGGCCGGTGGGCGTTCGGCAGCGGCTTCTCCGACGCCGTGGAGGCCGAGATCGGCGCCCCGGTGCCCGAGGGCGTCGACCCGGCCGACCTGGCGCAGTACTGCCTCATGCTCGGCGACGACGCCCTCGTCGCGAGCCACCGGCTCAGCGAGTGGGTGAGCAACGCGCCCGAGCTGGAGGAGGACGTCGCGCTGGCCAACGTCGCGCTGGACCTGCTCGGGCAGGCGCGCGTGCTGCTCTCCCGCGCCGGGCACCTGCTCGGCCGCGACGAGGACGACCTCGCGTTCACCCGCACCGAGGGCGAGTTCCGGCAGGTCGCGCTCGCCGAGCTGGCCGACCGCGGCGACTTCGCGCACGTGATCGCGCGGCAACTGCTGCTGTCGACCTGGCGGCTCGCCGTGCTCTCCCGGCTGACCGGCTCCGCCGACCCGGTCGTCGCCGCCGTGGCCGCCAAGGGGGTCAAGGAGGTCGCCTACCACCGCGACCACGCCGCCCGCTGGACGCTGCGCCTGGGCGACGGCACCGCGCTGTCGCACGAGCGGATGCAGGCCGCGCTGGACACGGTGTGGCCCCACGCCGAGGAGCTGTTCCGCACCAGCGACGTCGAGCGCAGGCTCGCCGCCTCCGGGGTGGCGGTCGACCCGGCCGAGGTCCGGGGCGAGGTCGACGCGGTGCTCGACGAGGTGCTCGCCGCCGCCACGCTGACCCGCCCGCAGCGGCCCCCGGTCGGCACGGTCGGCGGCCGCGGCGGGCGCCAGGGCCTGCACACCGAGGGGTTCGGCCACCTGCTAGCGGAGTTCCAGAGCCTGGCCCGCCAGCACCCGGGAGCGTCGTGGTGACCGGCGAGGTCCTGCGCGCGGAGGGGTGTTCCGGCACTCCTGCGCGCGCACGGGCGGCGGTCGCCGCGGTGGTCGACCCCGAGATGCCGATGCTGACGCTGGACGACCTCGGGGTGGTCCGGTCCGTGGAGGTCGACGGCGACGCAGTCCGGGTCACGATCACGCCGACCTACTCCGGCTGCCCCGCCGTCGAGGTCATGCAGGCCGACCTGCGCACGGCGCTGCACGGGGCCGGGTACGCCCGGGTCGAGGTGCGCACGGTGTTCGCCCCGGCGTGGAGCACCGAC
>JAPLAT010000707.1 GCA_026393175.1 Pseudonocardiales bacterium | reverse complement strand
GCGTGGAGCTGGACGAGCGCGGCAACGTCGCGCGCGGCCGGGACTACATGACCAGCGTCGACGGCGTGTTCTCGGCCGGTGACATGGGCCGCGGCCAGAGCCTGATCGTGTGGGCCATCGCCGAGGGCCGGTCCGCGGCCGCCGGGGTGGACGCCTACCTCACCGGCCGCACCGTCCTCCCCCGCCCCATCGACCCGTGGGACCGCCCGCTCACCTGAGCGACCTCGCACCGGCCCGACGACGACGGCACCCCGCGCGGGGTGCCGTTCGTCGTTCCCGGGCGGGGCAGCCGTCGTTCCCGGGCGGCAGCCGTCGTCCCCGGGCGGACTCGGCGTTCTCGGCGGCGGCCTCGCCCCGTGGACGGCGACCGGGTGGCCGGGTCGTCGTCAGCGGTCCCCGATGAGCGGCCCGGTGGCGACGGACGGCGGCCCGGTGCCGTTCCGCCGGTCCCGGACGGCGGCGACGGCGCGGGTCACCGCGGCGATCAGGACGGCCGTGGTGCACCCGGCGAGCAGGCCGCGCCACGGGTCGCCCGCCACCAGGGGGCCCAGCGCCAGGCCGAGCGCGAGCATCCAGCTCACCCAGGCCGCGGAGCTGAGCAGCGACCACGCCGCGAACCGCCGGGGCGGCACCCCGTAGCGCCCGGCCGCGACGGTGCTGACCAGCCTGCCGCCGGGCAGGAACCGCGCCCCGACGAGCGTCGCGCCGGGACGGACGGCGACGTTCGCGGCCACCCACCGGGTCAGCCGCGTCTCCGACCGCACCCGACGCGACCCCCGGCCCGCCCCGAACAGCAACGCGTCACCCAGGACCGATCCGGTCAGCGCCGACCCGAGCAGCGCGGCCACGGCGGGCGGGTCGCCGGAGAAGACCCCCACCGCCGTCATCAGCAGCGGCTCGCTCGGCACGACCGGGAACGGCCCGTCGAGCGTCACGAGGACGACGAGCAGCAGGCACGTCCCGGGAACCAGCACGCCCTCGACCCTCCCCGCCCGGGTCGGCGCCGCCCAGCCGGTCAGCCGCACTCCCGGGGTGAGGAGAACCCCACCCCGCCGGCTGATACGCCGGCCGCCCCGGTACGGCCCGGCATCCGGCGCCACGCCGACCGGGCCACCGGCCCGACAGCGCCCACCGGGCCGGCGAGCACGGCCGCCCGGCCGCTCGACGACCGGCGATGATCAGCGTGTCGGCGCACACCCGGCCAGATCCGGCCGACGACGCGCCCAAGCGCCGATCATGAGCCGGCAGCCGACCCGTCGACGCGTCACGGCCGACCGACCGACCCGGCACCCAGCGGACCGACGACAGCTCGCCGTCAGCGCTCCTCGAGCTCCAGCTCGAAGGCGTCGTCGCCGATCCAGACCCGCAGACCCTCGCCGTCGTCGGTGAGGTAGCCGTCCTCCTCCTCGCCCAGCTCGCGGGCGGCGCCGAGGGCACGGGCGGAGTAGCGGATGCGGCCCTCGCCCTCGTCCATGGGCCGGTACTCGCGGGCGAGGCGGGCGGTACGGCTCTCGGTGGCGAGCCAGTGGGCGTGTTCGTCGCCGACGTCGGCGACCCAGCTCTGCTCGGACACCCGGCCAGCCTAGGTCCACATGACCTGCTGTGGGAATGTGTGCTCGCCACACACCCGTCCGGGTGGTCCCGGGCCCTACCGTCTCCCGGCATGACGATCCTCACCGGACGGACGGCGCTGGTCACGGGGGCGGCGTCCGGCATCGGGGCCGCGATGGCGCGCCGCCTGCAGGCCGACGGCGCACACGTGATCGCGGTCGACCGCGACGAGGCGGGCCTCACGGCGCTGGCCGACGCCCTGCCCGGGATCACGGCGATCCCGTGCGACCTGTCGGACCTCGACGCCGTGGACGCGCTGCCCGCCGAGGTGGACGTGCTCGTCAACAACGCGGGGCTGCAGCACGTGGCCCCGGTGCACGAGTTCGACCCCGAGCGGTTCTCGCTGATCCTGCGCGTGATGCTGGAGGCGCCGTTCCGGCTGGCCCGGCGGACCCTCCCGCACATGTACGCCCGGGGCTGGGGCCGCGTCGTCAACGTGTCCAGCGTGCACGGCCTGCGGGCCAGCGCGTTCAAGTCGGCCTACGTCAGCGCCAAGCACGGGCTGGAGGGGCTGTCGAAGGTGATCGCGCTGGAGGGGGCGCCGCACGGCGTCACCAGCAACTGCCTGGATCCGGCCTACGTGCGGACGCCCCTGGTCGAGCGGCAGATCGCCGACCAGGCCGCCGTGCACGGCATCGGGGCGGACGAGGTCGTGGAGCGGATCATGCTCGCCCCCGCGGCCGTCAAGCGCCTCGTCGAGCCCGAGGAGGTCGCGGAACTGGCCGCGGTGCTCTACGGGCCGGCGTCGGCGTCGATCTCGGGAACGTCACTGTCGATGGACGGCGGCTGGACCGCCCACTAGCCCGGACCCCCGGGCCTCCTCCGTCGGCCTTCCATCCCCGCTAGGAGACCCCATGAGCGATCGATCGAACGATCGGAACATCATCAAGGTGGTGGCGGCCAGCATGGCCGGCACCACCGTCGAGTGGTACGACTTCTTCCTCTACGGCGTGGCCGCGGCCGTCGTGTTCCCCGCCGTGTTCTTCCCGTCCGACGACCCCGCCGTCGGCACGCTGCTGGCGCTGGGCACGTTCGCGATCGGGTTCATCGCCCGGCCGGTCGGCGGGCTGGTGTTCGGGCACTACGGTGACCGGATCGGGCGCAAGACCCTGCTCGTCGTCAGCCTGGTCATGATGGGCGCGGCGACGTTCGCCATCGGCCTGCTGCCCGGCTACGCGACGATCGGGATCGCGGCGCCGCTGCTGCTCACGCTGCTGCGGCTGGTGCAGGGCTTCGCGCTGGGCGGCGAGTGGGGCGGGGCCGTGCTCATCGTCTCCGAGCACGGCGACCCGGCCCGGCGCGGGTTCTGGGCGAGCTGGCCGCAGGCCGGCGTCCCGGTCGGCCAGCTGCTGGCCAACGGCCTGCTGTTCGTGCTCGCCGCGGTGCAGGACGAGGCCACGTTCCAGTCCTGGGGCTGGCGGATCCCGTTCCTGCTCTCCGCGGTGCTGGTGCTGATCGGGCTCTACATCCGGCTCTCGGTCGAGGAGTCGCCGGTGTTCAAGGCCGCGCAGGAGGAGGCGGCGCGGGCCGCGGCGGCCGGGGAGAAGCAGGCGATGCCGATCGTCGAGGTGTTCCGCCGCTACCCGCGCGAGGTCTTCACCGCGATGGGCGCCCGCTTCGCGGAGAACGTCAGCTACTACATCTTCACCATCGTCGTGACGACGTACGCCACCCAGCGCCTGGAGCTGACCAGCTCGTTCGTGCTCGGGGCCGTCCTCATCGGCGCCGCCGTGCACCTGGTGACGATCCCGGTCTGGGGCGCGCTGTCCGACCGGTACGGGCGGCGCCCGCTGTACCTGCTCGGCGCCGCGGGCGTCGGGATCTGGGGCTTCGCGTTCATCGCCCTGATCGACACCCGCAGCTTCGGCGCGTTCGTGCTCGCGATCGTCGGCGGGCTGCTGTTCCACGGCGCGATGTACGGCCCGCAGGCGGCGTTCCTGTCCGAGCTGTTCGGCACGAAGGTGCGCTACTCGGGCGTGTCGGTCGGCTACCAGCTGGCCTCCATCGCGGCGGGCGGCATCGCCCCGATCGTGGCGGTCTGGCTGTACACGACGTTCGACTCGGGCTACGCGGTGGCCGTGTACGTCGCGCTGTCCGCGGTGCTGACCATCGTCGCGGTCGGGACGTACGGCGAGACGAGCCGCCGCGACCTGGCCGCCGACCCCGCCGTCAAGGGAACCTCGGCCTGACCGGTGCGAGGATCGGGCCCGTGCCCACCACCGCACTGGAGCTGCTGCGCCTGCTCGCCCAGGACGCGCCCGCCGCGCGCATCGAGGAGCAGGCGCAGCGGCTCGCCGTCACCGACCCGGAGACGGCGGGCGTGGCGCGCGGGCTGGCGCTGCGGGTGCGGGCCGGCATCGACGCCCACCGCAGGCGGGAGGCGGAGCTGTCCGCGCTGGTGGACATCGCGCGCGACCTCGCCTCGGTGGAGGACCCGCACGGCGTCCTCGACGCGATCGTGCGCCGCGCCCGCAGCCTGCTGGGCACCGACATCGCCTACCTGACCCTGGCCGACGCCGACCGCGGGGACACCTACATGCGGGCGACCGACGGGTCGGTGTCGGCCCGGTTCCAGGCGTTGCGCCTCCCGGCGGGCGCCGGGCTGGGCGGGCTGGTGGCCCAGACCCGGCGGCCGTACTGGACCGCCGACTACCCCGCCGACGACCGCTACGACCACACCGCCGAGATCGACGGCGCGGTCGACGAGGAGGGCCTGGTCGCGATCTGCGGCGTGCCGCTGCTGGTGGACGGCGAGTTCGTCGGGGTGCTGTTCGCCGCCAACCGGACCCGCCGGCCGTTCGCCCGCGGCGAGGTGGCGCTGCTGGGCTCGCTCGCCGCGCTGGCCGCCGTCTCCCTCGTGCAGGCCCGCCGGGCCGCGGAGACCGCCGAGGCGCTGGCCGCGCTGGAGGAGGCGCACGCGGGGATCCGGCAGGCCGCCGCCGCGCACGACCGGTTCTCCGAGGTGGTGCTCGGCGGCGGCGGTGTGGACGACGTCGCCGCCGCGCTGGGCGGGCTGCTGGGCTGCTGGGTGGCCGTGCTGGACGCCGACGACCTGCGGATCGCCGCCCACGGACCGGTGCCCGGCGACGACCTGGCACCCGCGGCGCGGCGGGCGGCCCCGACCGGGCGGCTCGCCGGGGGCGGCGGGACGTGGTCGGTGACGGTGCGGGCGGCCGGGCAGCGGCTGGGCACGCTGGTGCTCGGCGGCCGCGGCGACCTCGACGAGGGCCAGGTCCGCACCGTCGAGCGCGCGGCCATGGTGACGGCGCTGGTGCTGCTGTTCCGGCTACGGGCCGCGGAGGCCGACCAGCGGGTGCGGTCGGACCTGCTCGCCGACCTGCTCACCCGGCCCACCGGCGGGGTCGACCCGCGCCTGGTGGAGCGCGGCAGGCTGCTCGGGCTGCGGCTGGACCGCCCGCACGTCGTCGCCGTGTGCCGGGGCCGGCAGCGCGGCCTGCTGGTGGCCGCCGCCGACGCCGGGGACGGCCGCGGGCTCGCCGCCGCCCGCGGCGACGACGTGGTGGCCGTGGTGCCGGGGCGCGACCCG
>JAPLAT010000018.1 GCA_026393175.1 Pseudonocardiales bacterium | reverse complement strand
AAGGTGTTCGGCTGGTACGACAACGAGTGGGGCTACGCGCAACGCGTCGTCGACCTGGTGGAGCTGGTGGCCCGCACGCTGCCCGACCGCTGAGCCGGGCCGTCAGGGCAGGGGCACCCGCCAGACCAGGCGCGTGCCCAGCGACGGCCCCGGGCCGACCTCGCACGCCCCGCCGCACTGCCGGGCCCGTTCCTCCAGGTTGACCAGGCCGCTGCGGGCCGCGCCCGGCTCGATGCCGACGCCGTCGTCGACGACCTCGATCACCAGCTCCCCGTCGCCCGCCCGCACCTCGACCGCGACCGTGCTCGCCTTCGCGTGCCGCACGACGTTGCTGACGGCCTCGCGGACCGCGGCCACGGCGTGCACCGCCACCGGTGCCGGCACGAGCGTGTCCACCGCGCCGTCGATCCGGATCTCCGGGGACAGGCCGGAGTCGCGCGCGGCGTCGGCGACGGTGTCGAGCAGCGTGCGGCGCAGGCCGCCGCCCGACTCCCCGGCGGTGTGCAGGTCGAAGATCGCCGTACGGATCTCCCGGACCGTGCTGTCGAGGGCGCCGACGGCGTGCTCGATGCGCGCGCGCACATCGGGGTCGGCAGTGCGCCGCAGCGTGCCCTGCAGCTGCAGCCCGGTGGCGAAGAGCCGCTGGATGACGTGGTCGTGCAGGTCGCGGGCGATGCGGTCACGGTCGGCGAACACGTCGAGCTGGCGGCGCGCCCGGTTCTTCTCCCCCAGCTCCAGCGCCAGTGTCGTCTGCTCGGCGAACGACGACAGCAACGGCACCTCGGCCGGGCGGAACGGCGGGCGGCCTTTCGCCCGCAGCGCCAGCAGCACCCCGGAGACGCCGCCGTGCAGGCGCAGCGGCACCGCCAGCGTCGGGCCGTGGTCCTCGTCGGGGTGCTCGCCGAACAGCCCGTCGGGCGCGGGGACGAGCACGGCCGTGTCGCCCTCCACGACGTCCCGCAGCACGGGCCGGTCGGCCGGGAGCACCTCGCCCAGCCGCGCCGGCCCGGCGGTGCCGCCCTGCCCGCGCACCAGGAAGTCGTCGCCGCCCTCGGGGCGCAGCGCGATCAGCGTGGTGTCCGATCCGGTCAGCTCCAGCGTGCGCTGGGCGATGAGCAGCAGCGCGTCGTCCTCGGAGGCGCCCGAGAGCAGCTCGCTGCGGATCTCGGCGGAGGCCTCCAGCCAGCGCTGGCGCAGCTGCGACTGCTCGAACAGGTCGGCGTTCTGCACGGCGATGCCCGCGGCGGCGGCGAGCGCCTCGACGATCACCTCGTCGTCGGCGGTGAAGTCGCCCCCGCCCGCCTTCTCGGTGAGGTAGAGGTTGCCGAACACCGCGTCGCGGACCCGCACCGGGACGCCCAGGAAGCTGTGCATCGGCGGGTGGTTCGCCGGGAAGCCGACCGACGCCGGGTGCGCGCCCAGGTCGGGCAGCCGCAGCGGGCGCGGGTCGGTGATCAGCTGACCGAGCAGGCCCCGGCCCTCCGGCAGCGGGCCCATCCGGCCGCGGGTCTCGTCGTCCAGGCCGACGTGCAGGAACCGGGAGATGCGGCCGTCGTCGTCGAGCACGCCGAGCGCGCCGTAGCGGGCGTCGACGAGGTCGGCGGCCGAGCGCACGATCCGCCGCAGCGTCGTGTCCAGCTCCAGCCCCTCGGCGACGGCCAGGACGGCACCCAGCAGGCCGCGCATCCGGTCGCGGGTGGCGACGACCTCGGCCAGCCGTTCCTGCACCTCGCCGAGCAGCTCGTCGAGCCGCAGCCCGGACAGCACCCGGGGTGGACCGGCCGCTCCCGGGCCGTTCTCCGGCATGGTCCCTCCCTCCACCGACCGTGATGGGCCGCCCACGGTGGCACGCCGCCCGCGTCGCGGCAACACCCCTCCGCCGGCGCCGTCAGGCCGGGCCCGGGACCAGCCGGACGTCGACGACGCCGCGCACGGCGGCCGCGATCATCCGCGCCGCGTGCCGGTCGGCTGCGGCACGCTGGCCGTCGGCGAAGGCGTCGTGCAGGGTGACCACCCCGCCGTCGGCCGCGACGGTCCAGCGGCCCGCGCCGGCCGCGATCTCCAGCCGGTGGCGGACCTCCGAGGCGATCGCGGCGTCCGCCCGGGTGAGGGTGGCGACGAGGTCGCGGCGGCTGACGATGCCCACGAGCTCCCCGCCGTCGACGACCGGTAGCGACCGGATGCCGTCGTGCGCCATCCGGGCCGCCACGTCGGCGAGGTCGGTCCACGGCACGACGGTGACCACGGGACGGGTCATGACCTCCCCGACCGTCGCGGGCGCCGGGCCCCGGTCGAGGTCGGCGGCCGACCCCGGCGAGCGCGGATCGTGACGCAGGCGGCCGCGGAGCAGGTCGGCCTCGGTGACGATGCCGACGAGCCCGGCCCCGCCGTCCACCACCGGCAGCGCGGTGAACCCGCGCGCGCCGAGCAGCGCCGCGGCCGCCCGCACCGGCGTGCCGGGACCGACCGTCACCACCGGGCGGGTCATCACGTCACGGGCGAGCACGCCGGTCCTCCTCCTCGTCGTCCCCGGCGGGCGGGTCGGCCCCGCCCGCCCACCCGGTCCCCTCCTCGATCTCCCCGTCGGGGTCGGGGTCCTCCTGGTCCCCGTGCAGCGACAGGACCGCGAGCCACGCCTCCGCGGCCCGGTCCGCGTCGTGCGCGGCCGTCCCGGGCACGGCCGGTCAGTACCGCGGCAGCACGGCGGCGTCGGCGAGCCGCTCGTCCACCCGGTAGCGCAGCAGGTCCACGACCGACACGACGCCCTCGACGCGCTCGACGAAGCGCACCGCGAGCTCGGTGTCGGCCCGGGTCTCCAGCTCCCCGGAGAGCACCACGATCCCGTCGGCGACGCGGACGGTCACGCGGGCCGGGTCGACCAGCAGCATCCGGCCGAAGACCTCGTCGACCACCTCCGCCCGGATCGCGGGGTCGTCGCGGTGGAACACGGCCAGCAGGTCCGAGCGGCCGAGGACGCCGACGACCCGCCCGTCCCCGTCGACGACGGGCAGCCAGGACAGGCCCTGCTCGCGCATCGCCCTGGCGGCGGCGGCGACGGAGTCCCCGGGCGCCGCCGTGTGCGCCGGAGCGCTCATCAATGCGGCCGCCGTCGCCGCCCCGGCCTTCGCCGCGGACGGGCCGCGGCGCACGTGCCGGGGCCGCCACCAGCGGCGGCGCGGCTCGTCCGCCGCGCGCTCGAGCGTGACGAGCAGGTCGGCCTCGGAGACCACGCCGAGCAGCCTGCGGTCGGGGTCCAGGACGGGCACCGCCCGCACGGCCGCCCCGGCGAGCACGTCGGCCACCTCGACGAACGTCGCCTCCGGGGGCACCCACCGCACGTCGGTGGTCATCACGTCGGCCACGGTGCTGCGCTGCATCGGATCCTCCTCAGACGCCGGACGCGGGGACGGGGACGGGAGCCGGCGCCGCCATGGCGGTCACCGGGTCGAGCCGCGGCACCGGCGCGGGCACGGGGCGCACGACCGTGACCGGGCAGTGGGCGTGCAGGACGCAGCGGAGCCCGACCGAACCGAGCAGCGCGCTCGCGACGGCGCCGCGCCCCCGGTGGCCCACCACGAGGTGGTCGGCGTCGCGGGCGGCGTCGAGCAGGGCGTGCGCGGGCGGCCCGGAGGCGGCGAGGACCTCCACCGCGACGTCCGCGGGGACCGACATCCCGAGGCGGGCCGCCGCCTCGTCCACCCACCCCCGCGCGGAGGCGACGATCTCGTCGAGCAGCGCGGGCGAGGGCGGCACCGGCACCGGGCCGTACGGGGTCGCCCAGAACTCCGGCGGGGCCACCGCGGCCACCACCCGCAGCCGGGCGCCGCGGCGGGCCGCGTCGCGCAGCGCGAAGTCCAGCGCGGCGCACGACCCCGGCGAGCCGTCGACCCCGACCACGACGAGCCCGGCCCCGCGCTCCCCCGGTTCCTGCCCGTCGGGGTGCGGCCAGAGCCCGATCGCGCTCGACGGCGGCTCCGGCCGGTGCGCGGCACTCTCGATGCGGTACCCCTCGGGCGCGACGACCACCGAGTCGCGGTCGTTGCCCACCCAGCGCACCCGGAACCGGGCGGGGCCCGGCCCGGGGAGCTGCTCCACGATCCGGCCCCACCGCCAGCCCCGCTCGACCGGCGGCAGCGGCACCACCAGCCAGTCCCCGGCCGGCGGGCGCCCCGTGCTCCGTGCGGTCATCGACCTCACCTCCAGGACCCCACGCTGCCCCGCCACCCGCCGGGACGGGAGCGGCGCAGGTCCCCCGCGCCCGGGCCGGAAGTCCCGGCGGGCGGGTGACCGGCGGGCGGGCGGGGCCGCGGGTGGCCCGTCGGGACCTCCGGCCGCCCGGCGGGGTCCGGCGCCCCTGGCCGGGCGGGCACCCCGGGACCGACGCTGCGGCGGACCCGGCGGACGGTCCGGCCGAGGGTGAGAGGGAGGACGGCCATGGCGGCACACGGGCAGGCCCCGGTCACGACGGGCGCGACGGGCGGGGTGGTCGTCGGCGTCGACGGCACCGGGACGGCGTTGCGGGCGGTGGGCTGGGCGGCGGCGGAGGCCCGCGTCCGGGGGGTGCCGCTGCGGATCGTGCACGCCGCCCCATACGCCACGGACCCCGCCGCGCGGCGCCGGGCCGAGGCGATCCTGGCGCGGGCGTACACCGTCGCGCGGCGGGGCACGCCCGGGATCGAGGCACACAGCGCGCTGGTCGACGACGCACCCGTGCCCGCCCTGGCCGCGGCGTCGCGGGACGCCGGACTGCTGGTGCTGGGGATGCTGTCCGGCCACCCGGGCGACGAGCTCGTCGGGTCCGTGGCCCCGGCCGTCGTCGCCGCGGCGTCGTGCCCGGTCACCGTCGTCCGCGCCCGGCCCGGCGGCGGGCCGGCCGGGACGGCGCCGGTCGTCGTGGGCGTGCAGGGCGTGGCGTCGGACGGCCCCGCCGTGGACCAGGCGTTCGCCGACGCCGAGCGGTACGGCTGCGACCTCGTCGTCGTGCACGCCGACCCGGACCCCGCCGACCCCGGCCGCGACCCCGGCACGGCCGCCGCGCTGCACGACGCGCTCGCCCCCTGGCGGGAGCGCCGTCCCGGCGTGCCGGTGCAGGTCCGGGTCGTGCACGACACCCCCGCCACCGCGCTGCTGCACGCGTCCGTCCGGGCCCGCACCCTCGTCGTCGGCACCCGCGGGCGCGGGACCGCGGCCGCGGTGCTGCTCGGCTCGACGAGCCGGGTGCTCCTGGCCCACGCCGCCTGCCCGGTGACCGTCGTGCACCGGACGGCGGGCGGGGGCCGCCCCGCCACCGCCGCCACGGCGGGGACGGCGGGCCGGTGACCTTCGCCCGGGAGCGCAGGGACCTCCGACGGGTGCGTCCCGCGCCCGCCCGGACGGAGCATCGACCTGCCTGCGGACGCACCCCGCGACCGCAGGCCACGGAGGTGGACGCATGACCGAGCAGCAGCACACCGACCTCGTCGTCGTCGGTGTCGACGACTCGCCCGCGGGCCGCGCCGCCCTGCGCTTCGCCCTGCACGACGCGGTACGCCGCGGCGCGCGGGTCGACGTCGTCGCGGCGTTCCGGCTGCCCGACTACGGCTGGGGCCCCGAGGGCGTCGCCATCACCGCCGCGGCGGCCGACCGGACCCTCGCCGAGATCCACGACGCCGTGCGCGACCGCGCCCGCGCCATCGTCGACGAGGTCCTCGCCGAGATCGCCGGGACCGTCCTCGAGCCGCCGCCGCTGACGGTGCTGGCGGTGGGGGGCAGCGCGGGCGAGACGCTCGTGCACGCCGCGCGCAACGCCGATCTGCTCGTGGTCGGCAGCCGGGGCCGGGGCGGGTTCGCCAGCGCCGTGCTGGGCTCGGTCAGCCTGCACTGCGTCCTGCACGCGCACTGCCCGGTCACCGTCGTGCACCCCGCGGGCGACCGCGAACAGGCCCCCCTGCCGGCCTGAGGGGGCGATGATGGAGCTCCCCGTGACGGTCGTGCCCGACATCGGCCCCGGCGCCGGGTCCGCCGACGCGGTGGCCTGGGCCTCGCGGGAGGCGGTCCGGCGCGGGGTGGGCCTGCGGGTCGTCGTCCCGGCCGAGGGCGACGGACCGCAGCGGCGCCGCGCGCTCGTCGCCGA
>JAPLAT010000630.1 GCA_026393175.1 Pseudonocardiales bacterium | reverse complement strand
GCGGTCGGCGAGGTCGTCGGCCACCCGCTGCACGGTGCGCTTGGTGCGCGCGAAGATCATCGTCAGGCCGCGGTCCTTGGCCTGGAGCACGCGGGTGAGCAGCTCGACCTTGTCCATCGCGTGCGCGCGGTAGACGAACTGCGTGGTGCGCTCGTGCACGGAGCCGGAGTCGGGCTCCTCGGCGCGGATGTGCGTGGGCCGGTGCAGGAACGCCCGGGCCAGCGCGATGATCGGGCCGGGCATCGTGGCCGAGAACAGCATGGTGTGCCGCTCGTCGGGCAGCATGCGCAGGATCTTCTCGACGTCGGGCAGGAAGCCCAGGTCGAGCATCTCGTCGGCCTCGTCGAGCACGAGGGCCTTGACGCGGCCGAGCACGAGGTGGCGCTGCTCGGCCAGGTCGAGCAGGCGCCCGGGCGTGCCGACGACGACGTCGACGCCCTTGCGCAGCGCGGCGAGCTGCGGCTCGTAGGCGCGCCCGCCGTAGATGGCGGTGACCCGGATGCCGAGGTGCTTGCCTGCGTCGGCGAGGTCCTGCGCCACCTGCACGCACAGCTCGCGGGTGGGCACGACGACGAGCGCCTGCGGGACGTCGCGGCTGCGGTCGGCGGCCTCGCCCTCCAGCGTGGCGGCGGGCTGCTCGGACGGCGGGGTGACGCGGGAGAGCAGCGGGACGCCGAAGCCGAGCGTCTTGCCCATGCCGGTGCGCGCCTGGCCGATGACGTCCTCGCCGGCCAGGGCCAGCGGCAGCGTCAGCTCCTGGATCGCGAAGGTGTGGACGATGCCGGCCTCCGCGAGCGCGGAGACGATCTCGGGGCGGACGCCGAGCTCGGCGAAGGTGGGGGAGTCCGGCTTGACGGGCGCGTCGCCCGTGAGCGGGTGCGCCTCGACGGGCGCGTCGTCGGCGAGGACGCCGTCGGTGTTCGGGGGGATGGTGTCGGTCCGGTCGGACAGGGTGATCGCCTCTCTCCGCGCACAGGAGCCGGGGCCGGCGCTCGACCGGCGCCTCACATCGGGGCGGGCCGGGAGAGCCGACGAGGCGCTGCACGCACCAGGTCGTTGCGGCCGCGTCGTGGGTGACGGTGCCGCGGCAGGAGCACGCACGACCGTCTGGGCATGGTGCTGGACCACATCCTACCCGTAGGCCCGCGACGCACCAGGGCGAGGAGGTGTGACCGCGTCGCAGGCCGGTGTGACGCGCACCGCCCGGGGGACCGGAGTTGCCTCTACGCTCGGCGCCATGCGCACATCAGGTGTCCACCGGTGGTGACGGCCGTCGGGGACGGCACCGACGCGGGGCAGGCCACGGTCGACCTCCTCGGGGTGCTCGCCTACGGCGAGCTGTCCGCGTTCGACCGCCTCGCCGAGGACGCCCGGCACGCCCCCACGCTGTCCGGGCGGGCCGCGCTGTCGTCGATGGCGGCGGCCGAGATCGGGCACTTCCGGATGCTGGAGGAGCACCTGGGCGGCATCGGGGTGCCGGTGGAGACGGCGATGGCGCCCTTCGTCGAGACGCTCAACCGCTACCACGCCTCGACGGCCCCGCGGAGCTGGCTGGAGTCGTTGGTCAAGGCCTACCTCGGGGACGGGCTGGCCGCCGACTTCTACCGGGAGGTGGCCGGCTGGATGTCCGGGCCCACCGGTGAGCTGGTGCGCCACGTCCTCGCCGACACCGGGCACAGCGCGTTCGCCGAGCGGGAGGTCCGCGCCGCGTGCGAGGCCGACCGCAAGGTGCACGACCGCCTGGCGCTGTGGGGCCGCAGGCTGCTCGGCGAGGCCGTCACCCAGGCTCAGTACGTGGTCGCCGAGCGCGACGAGCTGGCCGAATTCATCGTCACCGGCTCCGGCGACGTGTCCGGGATCGGGGCGCTGCTCAAACGGTTGCAGTCCAACCACGGCAAGCGGATGAGCAGGCTCGGCCTGAGCTGAGCCCCCGTCTCAGGATGAGACGTGGCGCGGGTCCCCGCGCCGTGACACTGCCCCGGCCACACTCGACGTCGAGGAGTTGCGCCATGGGTTCGTTCCGCCTGATGTACCGCAGTCGCAACCGCATCCCCGTCGACGAACGGAAGGCCGAGCTGGGCGACCTGTTCACCGGGGCGCGGCGGTTCAACAAGGAGGCCGGCATCAGCGGCGCGCTGCTGCTGCACGGCGAGACGTTCGTCCAGCTCCTGGAGGGCGACGAGTCCGCCGTCCGGTCCCTCTACTCCCGCATCGAGACCGACCCCCGCCACGACGAGGTGGAGCTCCTGGAGGCCCGCGACGTCGACGACGCCGTGTTCCGGCGCTGGGCCATGGCCCGGGTGGGGGACGAGGGGGAGGCGGACATCCGGCTCATCGCGCACGCCGACGGCGTGCACCCGGCGGCGCCCAAGGGCACCACGCCCGAGCAGGACGCCGTGCTGGAGGAGATGCGCGCGGCCGTCCGGGCCAGGGCCTGACCGGGTTCGCCGAGGGCGGACTGCCCCGGCGCCCGCGCTCCACTAGCCTGGGTCGCGACAGTTCGACAGCGTGACGACCAGGAGGTCCCGTGGAGGTCAAGATCGGCATCGCGGAGAGCCAGCGCGAGCTCGTGGTGTCCAGCGACCAGTCCGCGGACGAGGTCCAGGCGCTCGTCGACGCCGCGCTCGGCGGCGGGGAGCTGCTGCGACTGGTGGACGAGAAGGGCCGCCGCTACGTGATCCGCGCGCAGCAGATCGCGTACGTGGAGATCGCCCCCGAGGACGGCCGGCGCGTGGGCTTCGCCATCGGCTGAGCCCCAGCTGCGGCAACGAACGGCACGTCCGTCCACCCCGGGTGGACGGACGTGCCGTTCGTCGCGTCCGGGGTCAGTCCTCGTCGAGCGCCGGCTCGTCCACCGCGTAGGGCGGGGCGCCGACGCCGGTGACCCGGTAGCGGCCCCACGGGTCCTGGTCACCGACGCGCGCAGCCGCCCGGCCGCCGCCGGTGCGCAGCTCCAGGGCCCCGCCGCCGGTCAGCGCGGCGAGCAGGGCGGGCTCGGCCGAGCCGTCCCCGAGGCTCATCCGCCCGAACCAGTGCAGCCGCCCGTCCTGGGGCTCGTGGCGGGCGTCCAGCCGCACGTGCACCGGGACGTCCCGGCCGTCGACGGTGAGGACGGCCGGGCCGGTGTAGCCCTCGTCGTGCTCGTCGTGGCCCTGCTCCGGGCTGGGGCTCACTTGTCCTCCCCGGCGGCGGTGGGCAGCAGGCGCAGCGTCGCGGCGGCGGCCTCGCCCGCCCCGCCGAGGACGCCGCTGACGCCGCCCCAGATGAGGGTGGTCAGGTAGTCGGTCAGCGCGGCGCGGCTCATCGTGCGCCGCTCCAGCCACCAGTCGCCCGCGCTCTGCACCATGCCGACCAGGCCCAGGGCCCACGCCTCCGCGCCGCCGGAGTCGACCTTCAGCGCCCGCAGCCGGTCCCCGATCAGCGTGGCGAGGACCTGCACGATCGCGCTGCGCACGTCGTCGACGATCTCCGCGCCGGTGCTGCGCTCCCCGGGGTTGTGCACGACGAAGCGCCACAGCTGCGGCTCCTCCTCGATCCCGGCGAGGAACGCGTCCACGACGGCCCGGATGTGCTCGAGGTTGTCGCGCTCCTGGGCGAGCTCCGGGGCGATCCGGCCCATCAGCAGCTCCGCCGCCGCGTAGCCGACGGCGCGGTGCAGGTCGGCGCGGTCGTCGAAGTGCCGGTAGAGGACGGGCTTGGTGATGCCCGCCTCGGCCGCGATGTCGGCCACCGACACCCCGGGGCCGTGCCGGCGGACGGCGTTCATCGCCGCCTGCACCATCTCCGCCCGGCGTTCCTCGCGGCGCGCGCGGCGCTCGTCGGACTTGACAGAGTCTGTCACGCACGTCACCGTACCAGAGGTAACAGTTACCCGAGGTAACACGTGGGAGGAACGGCAATGACCGCCCCGAGCAAGGTGAACGACCGGGAGGCCACGGCGGCGCGGCTGCTCAAGTCGTCGCTGGACCACTCCTACGACCCGCACATCGACATCCAGTGGGACGCCGCGCCCGTCGAGGGCCTGTGGGGCATCCCGCAGCACCGTTCGTCGCTCTACGGCACCGACCTGTGGGCCGGGCTCACCGAGGAGCAGCGCCGCACCCTCACGATCCACGAGGTCTGCAGCGTGGCCCGGATCGGGCTGTGGTTCGAGATGATCCTCATGCAGATGCTGCTGCGCTACGCCTACGACCGCGACCCGCGCACCGGCCACGTGCAGTACGCGCTCACCGAGATCGCCGACGAGTGCCGGCACTCGATCATGTTCGGCAAGATGACCGAGTACTACGGCGTGCCGGACTACAAGCCCACCCGCGTCACCCACGAGCTCGGGCGGCTGTTCAAGACCGTCGCCTCCGGGCCGGCGATGTTCGCGGGCACGCTGTTCGTCGAGGAGATCCTCGACCAGTTCCAGCGCGAGGCGATGCGCGACGAGACGGTGCAGCCGCTCTCCCGGATGGTCAACAAGATCCACGTGACCGAGGAGGCCCGGCACGTCCGCTACGCCCGCGAGGAGCTGCTGCGGATCATGCCGCGGACCAACCTCGCGGAGCGGGCGCTGGCCCAGTACCTCTCCGCCCGCATCGCGTTCGTGGTGGCCCGCAACCTCGTCCACCCCGACGTCTACGCGTCCGTGGGCATCGCGCCCGCGGTCGGCCGGAAGGCGGCGCTGGCCAACCCGCACTGGCAGGACTCGCTGCGCTGGTCGGCCCGCAAGCTCGTGCCGTTCCTGCGCGAGCAGCGGATCATCGGCGGGCCTGCGGAGATCCTCTGGCGCAAGGCGCACCTCGTCCGATGAGACTGTCCGACGGCACCGACCTGCACGTGATGGTGGACGGGCCGGACACCGCGCCGGTCACGGTCGTGCTGGCGCACGGCTGGACGCTGGACTCGGGCACCTGGGGTCCGGTGTCGGCCGCGCTGGCCGGCCCGGGGGCGCGGGTGGTGCGCTACGACCACCGCGGGCACGGCCGCTCGGCCGCGGTCGACCCGGCCACCATGACCCTCGACCGGCTCGCCGACGACCTCGCCGAGGTCGTCGCCCGGGTCGCGCCCACCGGCCCGCTCGTGCTGGCGGGGCACTCGATGGGCGGGATGACGCTGATGGCGCTCGCCGAGCGGCACCCCGGCGTCGTCGCCAGGGCGGCCGGCATCGGGCTGGTGGCGACGGCCGCGGGCGGGCTCGCCACCACCTCGTTCGGGCTGCCCGCCGTCGCCGTGCCGGTGCTGCGGGCGGCGGAGGGGCGGCTCTTCGGCGCGATGGGGCGGGCGCGCCGCGCCCGGCTGGGCGACCCGAGGGTGCTCGCGCCCGCGGCGCGCTGGCTGCTGCTCGGCACGGGCGCCGACGAGGAGTGCGTCCGCATCACCACGCGGTCGTTCGCCGCCTGCCGGCCGACGACCCTCGCGGGCTTCCGCCCGACGCTGGCCGAGCACGAGCGGGAGGCGGCGCTGGCCGCGTTCGCCGAGATCCCGACGGTCGTGCTGGCAGGGTCCCGGGACCGGCTGACGCCGGTGGCGGCGTCCCGCCGGATCGCCGCGGCCCTGCCCTCGGCGCAGCTCACGGTGTTCCCCGGCTCCGGGCACATGGTCCCGCTGGAGCGGGTGGGCCCGGTGGCCCGGATCCTCGGGGCGCTCGTCCCGGATCAGCGCGGGTCGGTGACGAAGACGTCGATCAACTCCGGGTTGTAGGCGTGCACGAGGATCCCGAAGATGATCACGTCGAAGGTGAGGTGGACGGTCACGACGTAGGGCAGCGAGCGGGTGCGCTGGAAGATGTAGCCCTGCAGCAGCGCGAACGGCACCGTCAGCACCGGGCCCCAGCCGCGGTAGCCCAGCTCCCACAGGAACGACACGAACACGACCGCCTGCAGCAGGTTGGCCTGCCAGAACGGGAAGTGCCTGCGGAGCAGGGCGAACACGGTGCAGACGAAGAACAGCTCGTCCCAGAGCCCGACCGCGTTCACCCCGACGAACAGCCGGGCGATCTCGTTCGCGCCGGTGACCTCCGGCCAGTTCAGGTACGCCCCCGAGCCCAGGAAGTACACGGGCAGGACGAGGTAGCCGCCGACGACGACCAGCGCGAGGTAGCCGAACTCGAAGCGGCTCCACCGGTTCCCGGTGCCCACCGGGAACCGGATGACGTCCTCCCGGTAGACCCACCGGGACACGGCGTAGGGCAGCAGCACCGCCGCGCTCAGGGTGACGGTGAACCGGGCCATCCCCGCGTCGCTGAGGTCCGCCTCCAGCGACATCGTGCTGATCACCGCCAGCCCGCCCGCGACGAGCAGCAGGTGGCGGAACAGGGCCCGGTCCACGGCGAAGGCCAGCGCCAGGCCGGCCAGCAGCACGGTGTAGCCGACGGGGCGCTCCTGCAGCCCGAACAGCGGGACCGCCGAGACCGACACGAGGGCCGCGGAGCCCAACCTGCCCGCGGCGGACCGGGTGGTCAGCCTGCTTCCCCCGTCGCCGGCCGCCACGCTCACCGCGCCAGCATGACCGCCCGGGCCCCGCGGCGCCAGATCGGGCACCGCGCCCAGATCGGGCACGCGGCGCGGACCCGGGTCCGGACCGCCCCCGCCGCCCCCGGGCTCCTCGGGGCGGCGGGGGTCAGCCCGGCCCTTCCTCGCCCGTGATCAGCGGGTAGCCGGCCAGGCCGCGCCAGGCCAGGCCGGACATCAGGGCCACCGCCTCGTCGCGCGGCACGGTGCGGCCAGAGTCGAGCCAGTACTGCGCGGTGACCTGGCTCAGCCCCACCAGCCCGACGGCCAGCAGGCGGGCGCGCTCGGCGTCGAGCCCGGCGTCGGTGGTGACGGCCTCGGCGACCAGGTCGATGCAGCGCATCCGGGCCCCGTCGACGACCGCGGCCGCCTCCGGCTCGCCCCGCAGGTCGGACTCGAAGATCAGCCGGTAGGAGCCGGCCTCGTCGGCCACGAAGTCGAAGTAGGCGGCCACGGCCGCCTTCGCCCGCTCCTGGTTGTCGCCGCGGTGGCGCAGCGCCTCGCGCACCCGCTCGACGAGCTCGTCGGCGTGGGTGGTGAGCAGCGCGCGGTAGAGCTCCAGCTTGCCGGGGAAGTGCTGGTAGAGCACCGGCTTGCTGACACCCGCCTTCTCCGCGATGTCGTCCATCGCCGCCGCGTGGTAGCCCTGGGCGGCGAAGACGTCGCGGGCGGCGTCGAGCAGCTGGGCCCGGCGGGCACTGCGGGTGAGCCGCGCGCCTCGGTGGACGGGAGCGGCCGCGCCCGTCATCGGAGTGTCCCGGAGGTCGACTCGGTCATCGGCGGGCCTTCCTGGTCGTGCTGCCCCGGTCGGGGGCCGAAAGGCCACCCTACTAGCTGGTAGCCACGATCGGGTGCTGCTGCGGGAGGCAACCGAGCAGTGCGACGAGCAGCAGGGCCGCCGCGGGCACGGCCCACGGGGCGCCCGGGGGCCCGGACCAGGCGGCCCCGGCCGCCGTGGCCAGGGCGCCGACGGCCAGCGCGCCGCGGGCGGGCCACGGGGTCG
>JAPLAT010000308.1 GCA_026393175.1 Pseudonocardiales bacterium | reverse complement strand
CGACGCCGTCCTGCGGGCCGTGCCGGGGCACGGGCTGGCGCACACCGACGGGCGGGTCGTCCGGGACGCGGCGGGCGGGCTCCCCGAGCCGGTCCGCGCCGCGCTGGAGGCGCTGCGCGCCGAGCTGGGCCGCGAGCCGTTCGCCGCCCCGGACGCCGACCGGCTGTCCGAGCTGGGCCTGGGGCCGCGGGAGCTCGGGTCGCTGGTCCGGGCCGGGGCGCTGCTGCGCGTCGCGGACGGCGTCGTCCTGCTGCCCGGCGCCGACGAGCGCGCCGTCGAGGTGCTCGCCACGCTGGGGGCGGAGTTCACGCTCAGCGCCGCCCGGCAGGCGCTGGGCACGAGCAGGCGCGTGGCGGTGCCGCTGCTGGAGCTGCTGGCCCGGACCGGGCGGACGGTGCGCACCCCCGACGGCACCCATCGGGTGCGGGTCCCCGGTGGCACGACCGGCCGCCGCGGCCTACCGTGACCGGCGATGAGCGAGACGCACGCGAACCCGACCTCCGACTCCGCCCCGATCCGGCGGAGCGGGGATGCCGACGACCAGATCACGCTGTCCACGCGCACGGTCGCGCCCGGGCAGGTCGTCATCGAGGTGGGCGGCGAGGTCGACATGCTCACCTCGCCCCAGCTGCGGGCCGCGGTGCTGGACCAGTTCGGCGAGGGGGCGGGCGTCGAGCTGGTCGTCCTCGCCCTCGACGGCGTCACGTTCCTCGGCACGAGCGGGCTCGCCGCACTGATCGAGGTGCGGGAGACCGCGCACGCGTCCGGGGTCGAGCTGCGCATCGCCTGCACCGCACGGCGGGTCCTGCGGCCCCTCACCATCGCCGGCCTGGTCCCGCTGTTCGACATCCACGACACGCTCGAGCTGGCCCTCGCCGCCACCTGATCGTGTGACGTGCGTCACGTCGATCCCCAGTATGGGCTCGGCGCGTTTGGTCCATCCCTCACCCGGGAAGTGTCCCTGCGATCGCCCGGTACGCCGGGTCACGACCGCACTGTGAGGTGGCATCCCGCGATGAGTGACGTTTCCCGGCTCCCCGGCCCCATGGACCACGCCTGGCAGTGGCAGCGCCTCGGCTCGTGCCGCGGCATGGACAGCGCCACGTTCTTCCACCCGGACGGCGAGCGCAACCCGTCACGGGCGCGGCGCACGGCCCAGGCCAAGGAGGTCTGCCACCGCTGCCCCGTCATCGAGCAGTGTCGGGAGTTCGCGTTGCAGACCCGCGAGCCGTTCGGGGTGTGGGGCGGCCTCGCGGAGGCCGAGCGCCGGGTGATCCTGGAGCAGCGCGGGGTGCCGCTCGCCAGCTGAGGCGGCGCCGTCCCGGGCGGTCGAGGGCCCACCGGCCACCGGTGGGCCCTTTCGCATGCCCCCGTGCGGCCTCAGCCCGCGGGATCGACGACCGTCAGCTCCATGCAGCGGTAGCGCAGCAGCGGGATCCCGTAGACCTGCGCGACCCGGGCCAGCGCCCGGTGCAGCGGGGCGCGGGCGGGGCCGCCCGCGGCCGGCCCGAGCAGGTAGACGCCCGGCTCCGGGTCGAACCCGACCAGCTCGCTCAGCCCGGCGACGAGGTCGTCCTCCGCCGTCGGGTCCGTGACGCCGCGCAGGCCCAGCCGGTGCACGTGGAGCTCCGGCAGGCCCAGCGCCGCGACGTCGGCCAGCAGCGCGTCGGCGCCGTCGTCGTCCTCGTCGTCGTCGGGCCCGAGGGTCCACCTCTCGGGCAGCTCCGCCCCCGCGAGCACCCCCACCGGGGCCGGGTCGGCGACCGGCCCCACCTCGGTGGCCAGCAGCACGTCGACGTAGCGCGCGCCCTCGACGAGGCGCAGGAGGTCCGACCCCGGGCGCAGCAGCTCCGTGGCGTCGACTGCGACCGCGACGAAGCGCCGCTCGCGGACGGGCGCGGCGGACGGCGCGAGGTCCCCCGTCGTGTCCACCACGACGAGGGGCGCGGAGGAGCCACCCTCCGGAACCGCGATCATGCCCGTGCCCCCTGCAACCGTTCGCTCCACGTCCGCCGACCGGGCACGACGACCACCGCGTCCGACCGCGTCCTCGTCCGTGCCCACCTCCGACCCAACCGCATCCGGCCGGGCCGTCGTCGCCGCCGCGCCACGCCGAACGCCGAGCGGGCGTGATCCATCTCCGAGCGGCGGGTTTACCCAGCGGTAACCGGGCTCACCCGGCGATGCGGATCGCCAGGAGGGCGACGTCGTCGCGCAACCGGTGCGGCGCGCAGGCCGTCAGGACCCGGTCGACGGCGGTCTCCGCGTCCGTGCCCGAGGGCAGCTCGGCGAGCGTGCGCTCCAGCAGCGCGGTGCGCTCGTCGGCGTCCGAGCCCGCCATGTCGGTGAGCCCGTCGGTGTAGAGCAGCACCATGGACCCGGCCGGGCAGCAGAGCTCGACCTCGGCCCGCCCCGGGCCGTCGGTGCTGCCGAACGTCGGCACGGCACCGATCATCGGGGAGCGCTGCTCGTCGAGCCGGCGCAGCTCGCCGTCGGGGCCGAGCAGCAGCGGGGCCGGGTGCCCGGCGTTCGCGTAGCGCAGCATGCGCGTGCCGTCGCTGCCTGCGGGCTCCATCCGCGCGTAGAAGGCGGTGGCCATCGCGGCCATCTCCAGGCCCTGCACGAGCTGGTCGCAGCGGTCGAGCACGGAGCCGGGCCCGCGGCCCTCCCAGGCGTAGGAGCGCACGACACCGCGCAGCTGGCCCATGGCCGCCGCCGCCTGCAGGTCGTGGCCGACGACGTCGCCCACCGCGATGCCGACGGCGCCGTCGGGCAGCGGGAGCACGTCGTACCAGTCGCCGCCCACCTGGTTGCCGTCCGCGCCGACGAGGTAGCGGGCGGCCACCTGCAGCCCGTCCACTTCCGGGACGACGGGCAGCAGGCTGCGCTGCAGCGTCGCCGCCGCGGCGTGCTCCACCTCGTAGAGCCGCGCGTTGTCGACGGTGAGCCCGGCCCGGCCCGCCAGGTCCGCCGCCAGGTGCAGGTCGCGGGAGCCGTAGCGGCGGCCGTAGGGGTGCTGGGTGAGCAGCGTGAGCGTGCCGAGCACCCGCCCGCGGGCCCGCACGGGGACGACCATCGCCGAGCGCAGCCGCAGCTGGTCGTAGACCTCCGCGGCCTTCGGGTCGTCCGGGTGCCGCTCGGCGCCGCTCTCGGGCAGGTCCGACAGCAGGACCGGGGCCTCGCCGGCGAGCACCCGGCCGGTGTCGCTGGTGCCGCCGGTGCGGTAGTCGCGCAGCTCCCCGAGGCGACGCAGCCGGTCCTCGTCGCCCGGGTCGCGCGCCGCGACGGCGAGCCGGCTGGGGGCGGTGCTGGCGGGCCGGTCGACCAGGTCGACCGCGCACAGGTCGGCGAGCTGGGGCACGACGATGCGGGCGAGCCGCCGGCAGGCGTCGCCGACGTCGAGCGCCTCCGTCATCTGCGTGGTGGCCTCGGCGAGCAGGCGGAGCTGGTTGCGGGCCGCCTCGGCGTCGGCCAGCGCGGCGCTGCGCTCCTGCTCCACCATCACCCGCTCGGTGACGTCGTTCTGCACGCCGACGAAGTTCACCAGCTCGCCGGTCCCGTCGAAGACCGGCGAGATCGAGACCTGGTTCCAGTAGGCCGTGCCGTCCTTGCGGTAGTTCAGCAGCACCTCGGTGATCGGCTCCTGCCTGCGCAGCGACCGCGAGATCCGGTCGATGGCCCCCCGGTCGGTGTTGGGGCCCTGCAGCAACCGGCAGTTGCGGCCGACGACGTCCTCCTGCGTGTACCCGGTGAGCCGGGTGAACGACGGGTTGACCCAGATCAGCGGGTCGTCGGGCCGGCGGGGGTCGGTGATCGTGAACGACATCTCGGTGGCGACGACGGCCCGGTCGCGCAGCACCTCCAGGTGCCTGCGGTCGCCGTGCTCGGTGCCCGAGAGCTGCAGGAACACCACCAGGGCGCGCGACTCCAGGTCGCCGGGGACCGCACCGTCGGTGACCCCGGACAGGCCGAACCCGGTGACCCACAGCAGGCGACCCTCGGTGGCCTCGCGCTGCGCGCTGGTGACCGAGCCGCCGCGGCGCGCGCTGTCGTGCACCGCCACCGGCTCGCCCGCCACCGGCACGCCGGAGGCGACGAGGGACAGCGGGGAGCTCGTCTCGCTCATCCGCTTGCCGCCGAGGTCGGTCAGCCCCGCCGCGTCGCCCCACGCGTCGACGTCGACGGGGAGCCGGACGCGGTCGCCGGTGAGCTCGATGGCGGCGGCGTTGGCGTAGACGACCTCGCGGCGCTCCAGATCGATCATGAGGACGGCGGCGGGTGCACCGTGCAGCACCTTGGGGAGATCCGCGGCGGCGACCGTGCGCGCCAACGAGTCCGCCGCCGCGTCCACGGTCGCGTCGGCAGGCCGGATGTCGGTCACCGTCCCACTCTAGGACGGACCCGCCCCGCCCCGCGCTGCGACCGGACCGCCGGGTAGGGTTTCGCGCGGTTGAGCCGCAGCCACGTCCGCACCGGTGCCCGCTCCCGGCGCCATGACTCACCCGTCCGTGCCGGAGGTGCCTGGAGTGTTCGACACCGTCCCACCCGCGCTCGGGGACGGGGACCAGACCACCATCGACACCGGTCTGACCCGGCCCCGGCCGGGAGTCCTGCTGCTGACGGCCTCCGGTGAGGTCGACACCCTCACCGCCCCCCTGCTCGACGCCGCCATCGGCGAGCTCGTCGAGGCCGGCGAGCCGGTGCTCGCCGTCGACCTCACGGGCGTCACGTTCCTCGCCTCCAGCGGCCTCGCCGTCCTCATCCGCGCCGCCCACCGCGCCGCGGCCGACGGGCGGCGGCTGCGGCTGGTGACGCACGGCCGGCCGGTGCTGCGCCCGCTGCAGATCACCGCGACGGACGCCCTGTTCGAGCTGTACACCGACCTCGAGGCGGCGCTGGTGCCGGATCGTGACGGCTGACGCCGTCCGCGGCCTCCCCCCGCGATTGATCTCGGGTGCCGTGCGGTAGCAAGATGGCGCCCACGTCACCTCCCCCCATCGTCCGAGAAGAGAATGGAGACCCGCCAGCGTGTCCGACGCGGACTCCCCCCACCCCGCCGAGACTCTCGACGGGGTGTCCACCGTGGAGGTGCGGACCTCGGCGAGTGCGGCTCTCATCCCGACGATCCGGGCCGTGGCCTCCGATCTCGCGGCGCGCGCCGACTTCGACCTCGACGCCATCTCCGACCTCCGGATGGCCGTCGACGAGGCGTGCGCCACGCTCGTCGACGTGGCGGCCCCGCGGGCGGACCTGCTCTGCACGTTCCTGGTGCGGGCCGACGGCATCGAGGTCCGGGCGCAGGTGCAGGCCGGCAGCGCGGACGCCGTCGTGTCCACCGACACCTTCGGCTGGCGGGTCCTGCAGACCCTGGCCGACGACGTCACCGTCCTGAACGAGCCGGGCGCCGCCGGCACCGCGCCGACGGTGGGCATCCGATTGGACAAGCTCGCCGGCGATCCGTCCCGGTGACCAGGGCCGACTCCGAGTACGGCCACCTCGCCCCGCTGCTGGAGCGGTACGCCGCGCTCGACGCGGCCGACCCGGCCCGCGAGCGGCTGCGCGAGGAGCTCGTGCGCGGTTTCCTCCCGGTCGCCCAGCACATCGCCCGGCGCTTCGCGCACCGCGGCGAGCCCCTCGACGACCTCGTGCAGGTCGCGACCGTCGGCCTGATCAACGCGATCGACCGGTTCTCCCCGGAGCGGGGCCACGACTTCTTCTCCTTCGCGGTGCCCACGATCAGCGGTGAGGTGCGCCGGCACTTCCGCGACCTCGGCTGGTCGATGCGGGTG
>JAPLAT010000353.1 GCA_026393175.1 Pseudonocardiales bacterium | reverse complement strand
CCGGCCGCGACCTTCGTGGCGCCCGTCGGCACGGCGGGCGCGGGCCGCGGCTCGGGCGACGGGCGGCGCGGGCCCCCGCTGCCGAGGTCCGGCTCGGGCTCGACGGGGGTGATGAACGCGGCCAGCGTCGGGGCGTCGGGGGAGCCGGGGAAGAGCGGGTCGTCCGGGTCGGAGATGAGCGGGCGCAGCCGCAGCCGCACCTCGTCCAGCGGCATCCGGGCGTCGGGCTCCTTGACCATCAGCGCCGCGATCACCTCGCCGACCTGCCCGCCGCAGCGCGGCCGCGGCACGTCGCCGTCGACGACCTCGGTGATGGTCCGCACCGGGTCCCCGCCGACGTCGTAGGGCGGGCGGCCCTCCACCGCGGCGAACAGCGTCGCGCCCAGGCCCCTCAGGTCGGCGGCCGGCGTGACGGGCTGGCCCGCCGCCACCTCCGGTGCGATGTAGGCCGGGGACCCGAGCACCAGGCCCGCGCTCGTCATCGGGGCGTCGGCGACGTTGCGGGCGATGCCGAAGTCGGTGAGCTTGACGCGGCCGTCGTCGGCGATGAGGACGTTGCCCGGCTTGACGTCGCGGTGGGTGATCCCGCTGCGGTGCGCGGCCCGCAGGCCGCCCGCTGTGGCGTATCCCACCACCGCCGCCTGAGCCGCGCTGAGCGCGCCCTGGTGGGAGATCATCTCGGCCAGGTTGCGGGACGCGACGAGCTCCATGACGACGACGGGGTCGCCGCCGGCGTCCGCCACGTCGTACACGGTGATGACGTTGGGGTGCGACAGCCCGCCGACCGCGCGCGCCTCCCGGAGGATGCGTTCGCGCATGTCGGAGGCCTCCTGGTCCGGCACGCCGGGGGGCACCTTGAGCTCCTTGACGGCGACGCGGCGGCGCAGCACCTCGTCGTACGCGGCCCAGACGGTGCCCATCGCCCCGCTGCCGATCTTGCCGGACAGCAGGTAGCGGCCGCCGATGCGGCGCTGGTCCTCCGGCGTCGTCACCTGCCCATTCTGACCGCTGCGCGACGGGCGGTGGCGCCGGGGCACCCCGCTTGGCCCAGCGCTCCGCCGGGTACCCGCCGTGACATGGGACCGGTGGCCGCACTCAGCGACGACGAACGGCAGCTCCGACCCGTTCGTCGCACGATCGGGGTACCGCTCGACGCGGACCGCACACCCGCCCGCAGCACGGCGACGACCCCTCGGCGAGCATTTCCCTACGTCGCCGATTCGGACTTGGTACACCGCCGTCCGGGTGAGCACCATCAGCCCATGCAGGACCACGCGATGCAGGACAGAGGAGGTGCCGCGCGATGACGTTGCTGGACGCGCGCGACCTCCCCCCGATCACCGCTGCCGTCCCCGACCTGGGCGCCGGCACCGGCCCCGGCTGGCTCGACGGCTGGCTCTCCGCGCACGCCGACGACGTCGTCGCCTGGCGACGCACCCTGCACGCGGTACCCGAGCTCGGCCGCGCCGAGCACCGCACCACCGCGCTCGTCGCCCGGCAGCTCATGGCCGCCGGTCTCGAACCCCGCACCCTGCCCGGCGGCACCGGCCTGGTCTGCGACATCGGCTTCGGCGAGACCTGTGTCGCCCTGCGCGCCGACCTCGACGCCCTGCCCCTGCAGGAGGACACCGGGCTGCCCTTCGCCTCCACCGTCGACGGCGTGATGCACGCCTGCGGCCACGACGCCCACACCGCGATGGTGCTCGGTGCCGGCCTCGCGCTGGCCTCCGCGCCCGCCCTGCCCGGCCGCGTCCGGCTGATCTTCCAGCCGGCCGAGGAGCAGCAGCCCGGCGGCGCGCTGGACATGGTCGCCGACGGCGCGATGGAGGGCGTGCAGCGGATCTTCGCGCTGCACTGCGACCCGCGGCTGGAGGTCGGCCGGCTCGGCACCCGCGTCGGCCCGATCACCTCGGCGTGCGACCTGCTGGAGATCCGGCTGACCTCGCCCGGCGGCCATACGGCCCGCCCGCACCTCACGGCGGACCTCGTCGAGGCGCTCGGGCTGCTGATCACCCAGCTCCCGCTGCTGCTGACCCGCCAGGTCGACCCCCGCTCGGGCACCGTCCTGGTCTGGGGTGCGGTGGAGGCCGGCGAGGCCGCCAACGCGATCCCGCAACACGGCGTCCTGCGCGGCACCCTGCGCACCGCCGACCACGCGACCTGGGGCGAGCTGGAGGACAAGGTCCGCGCGCTCGTCGCGGCCGTGCTGGCGCCCACCGGCGTCGGCTACGTGCTCGACCACGTGCGCGGCGTGCCGCCGGTCGTCAACGACGCCGCGAGCGCGGGCATGCTCGCCGACGCCGCGGTCTCGGTCCTCGGGCCGGACGCCGCCGGCGGCACCGAGCAGTCCAGCGGGGGCGAGGACGTCGCCGGGTACCTGGAGCCCGTGCCGGGGGCGCTGGCCCGCCTGGGCGGGGGGCCGGGCCACGGCCCCATGCGCGACATCCACCAGCCGACCTTCGACCTGGACGAGCGCGCCCTGCCCTTCGGCGTCCGCGTCCTCACCCAGGCCGCCCTGGCCGCCCTCACCGACTGACCCTCCCCCCGCCGCCCGCCCACGCCCCGACCCGCCCCCCCCCGCGAGTCGGGGCGTGAGCGTGCGCGAGTCGGGGTCTGGCGGTGCGCGAGTCGGGGCGTGGGCGTGCGCGAGTCGGGGCCTGGGCGAGGCCGAGTTGTCCACAAGCGCCCGCACCTATCCACAGGACAAGGGGACGGGCTGTCGCCGCGCCCGGGTGGTGCCGACGCTGCACCCGTGGACGACAACGGGAAGGACCGGCACGGCGCGCTGAGCCGTCGCCGCACGGTCGCCGTCATGGGGACCTTTCGGGCCCGGCGTGCCCAGGAGACCGGGGTGCTGACCGCGCCCTGGCCCGGCGTGCTGGTGCCGGGCGATCGCGCCGACGACCCGCTCACGCTGGCCGCGGCGGCGCTCGAGTACGCCGGACCGACCGCCGTCCTCTACGGGACGACGGCCGCTCACCTGCACGGATGCGCCTCGGCCGCGGCGCTGCCCGTCCAGCTGCTCGTGCCCTACGAGCACCATCTGCGGACGCGGCCCGGCCTCGTCGTGCACAACGGCCCGCTCCCCGACGACGACCGCACGGAGGTGCGCGGACTCCCGGTCCTCCGCCTCGGACGCGCCGTCGCCGACGTGCTGTGCCGCGAGCGGCCCGACACGGCGCTGGCGATCGCCGACGAGGCTCTCGCGCGGGTCGGGGCGGCCGAGCGGGAACGCTTCCGCCAGGAGGTGGCCGAGCGGCTCCGCGTCCGGAGCGACCCCCGGGGCACCGTCCGGGGCGCGCGGCTGCTCGCGCTGGCGACCGGCCGCGCGGAGTCGCCGCCCGAGAGCTGGCTCCTGTTCCGGATCGTCGACGCGGGCTACCCGGTGCCCGAGGTCAACTGGAGCCTGCCCGGGATCGACGGCCGGGAGATCCACCGCCTCGACCTGGCGTGGCCCGCGCTCCGCATCGCGATCGAGTACCACGGGTACGCCGCGCACATCGGCCGCAGCGCGGAGGACGAGGCCCGGGCCGAGGACATCCGGCGACGCGGCTGGATCTACATCGACGTCTGGGCGGACGAGCTCGCGGGCGCCTACGAGCCGGAGCTCGACGAGGCGTTCCGCAGGCGCGGGGTCGACATGAGCCGGCGTCGGCCGGGCGTCCTGCAGGCCCGTCGGCACCGCGAGGTCGGCGATCGGCGCCGCCCCCGGTGAGGGGGCGACTGCCGACTCGTACACACCCACGCCCCGACTCGCGCACACCCAGGCCCCGACTCGCGCACACCCAGGCCCCGACTCGCACACGGTGAGGCCCCGACTCGCGCACGGCCGGGCCCCGACTCGTACACACCCAGGCCCCGACTCGCGCACACCCAGGCCCCGACTCGCGCACGGCTACGCCCCGACTCGCGCACGGCTACGCCCCGACTCGCGGGGGCGGGGGGTCAGAAGCTCTTGCTGCTCGGGCGGCTGCGGAGGGCGGCGACGTAGTCGTCGGGGGCGCCGGCCTGTTCGGCCGCGTCGGCGAGCACGCCCAGGTACCTGGCGCTGGGTTCACCGCCCTCGTAGTCGTTGAGGACGTAGATCCAGGCCAGGACGTCGCCGTCGAGGGTGTGCACGCGCAGCCGGAGCTTCTTGTGCAGCCCCAGCTCACCGCCCTCCCAGCGGTCGAGCTGGGCGGCGTCGTGGTCGGGCACGTCGTAGAGCACCACGAACACCTGCTCGCCGGGGGCCTCGACGACCGTGGAGAGCGCGCCCTCCCAGCCGTAGTCCTCCCCGCCGAAGGTCAGCCGCCACCCCTGCAGCCACCCGGTGCCCGCCATGGGCGAGTGGGGGGCGCGCTGCTTCATCTGGGTCGGATCCATGTTCGACCCGTAGGCGGCGTAGAGCGGCACGCGGACAGGGTAGTGCGCGGCCCTCCGCGTACGGTGGTCGGGACTGACCGACGAGCGTGAGGGGACGGGCGGCGTGACGCGCATCGTGATCATGGGCGGCGGCCCGGCCGGGTACGAGGCGGCGCTGGTGGCCGCCCAGCACGGCAGCGACGTGACCGTCGTGGAGAAGGCCGGCATGGGCGGCGCCTGCGTGCTCGACGACTGCGTGCCGTCCAAGACGTTCATCTCCTCCGCCGGGGTCCGGGTGGACGTCAACCGCGCCCGCGACCTGGGCATCCAGCTCGACCGCGAGGACGTGGGCGTCGACCTGCCCACCGTGAACGGCCGGGTCAAGGGCCTGGCGCTGGCCCAGTCCGCGGACGTCCGCGCGCGGGTCGAGCGCGAGGGGGTGCGGATCGTGCGGGGCACGGCCTGCTTCTCCGACGAGCCCGCCCCCCGCTCGCCGCACGTGATCGAGGTGCGCACGGTGGACGGCGGCCGCGAGATCCTCCCGGCCGACGTCGTGCTGATCGCCACCGGCGCCACCCCCCGCGTGCTCGACGACGCCAAGCCCGACGGCGAGCGCATCCTGACCTGGCGCGACCTCTACGACCTCGAGGAGCTGCCCGAGCACCTCGTCGTCGTCGGCTCCGGCGTCACCGGCGCCGAGTTCGTCTCCGCCTACGTCGAGATGGGGGCGCGGGTCACGCTCGTCTCCAGCCGCGACCGCGTGCTGCCCGGCGAGGACGCCGACGCCGCCGCGGTGCTGCAGGATGTGTTCGCCGAGCGCGGGGTGGAGATCCTCGGGCAGGCCCGCGCCGACTCCGTCCGCCGCGAGGGCGACGGCGTCGTCGTCACCCTCGCCGACGGGCGCACCGTCACCGGCTCGCACGCCCTGATGACGGTCGGCTCGGTCCCCAACACCTCGGACCTGGGCCTGGAGCGGATCGGCATCGAGACCGACCGCGGCGGCTTCATCCCCGTCGACCGGGTCTCGCGCACGTCGGTCCCCGGCGTCTACGCCGCGGGCGACTGCACCGGCGTGCTCATGCTCGCCTCCGTCGCCGCGATGCAGGGCCGGATCGCGATGTGGCACGCGCTCGGCGAGGGCGTGGCGCCGATCAAGCTCAAGACGGTGGCGTCGGCCGTGTTCACCCGCCCCGAGATCGCGACGGTCGGCATCAGCCAGCGCACGATCGACGCGGGCGAGGTCCCGGCCCGGACGATCATGATGCCGCTGTCGACGAACCCGCGGGCGAAGATGCAGGGCCTGCGCCGCGGCTTCGTGAAGCTGTTCTGCCGGCCCGCGACCGGCGTCGTCGTCGGCGGGGTGGTCGTGGCGCCGGTGGCCTCTGAGCTGATCCTGCCGATCGCGCTGGCCGTGCAGAACGGCCTCACCGTCGACGACCTGGCGTACACGTTCTCGGTCTACCCGTCACTGTCCGGGTCGATCACCGAGGCCGGACGGCAGCTCATGCGGCACGGCGACCTGGATTAGGGGTCATCCCTGATCCGCGGCGCCCGCGGCGGGCGGACGCTGGGTCCATGAGCATCGTTCCCGCCCCCACGCGCGTCCCGGTCGTGCCGGTGCTGGCCACCGCGGCCGGCGCCCAGCTCGCCGACGACGTCCTGTTCCTCGTCCCCCCGCTGGGGCTGCTCGGCCCGCTCGCCGGCATCAGCGCGATCGTGCTGACGGCCGTCGCCGCGCGGATGCTGACCCGGCACCGCAGCGGCCCGGTCGTCACCCGCACCGGGCTGGCCGTCGGCGGCGCCTCGGCGCTGATCGGGCTGGTCATCGGCGGCCTGGGGCTGGTCACCGTCCTGCTCGCCGGGCTCACGGTGCTGGCCGGGGTCGCGGGGGCGTCGGGCGTCGACGCGCTGCGCCGCCGCCGGGTCTGAGCCTCAGCGCAGGATCCCGGCCCCGCGCGCGGCCCGCACCCACGCCGGGAACTCGGCGAGGAGGCGGTCGTAGAGCTCGGCGTCGGGCACGCCGTCGATGTCGTCGACGGCGAAGAACCCGACGTTGTCGACGCGGCGCCCGGCCAGCGTGTCGAGCCGTTCCAGCACGCCGTAGCCCGCCCGGCTGCCGAGCCCGACGAACTGCCAGAACACCGGCTCCTCGACGGTTTCGCGCAGGTGCCGCTCGATCTCCCGGTTGCGCGACACCCCGCCGTCGGAGAAGAACAGCACCAGGGTCGGGTCGGGGACGGGCCGGTCGGCGACGTGCCGGCGCACCTGCTCGATGACCTTCGGCTCGTCGTTCGTGCCGCCGACGGCGGCCATGTCGACCTGCCCCGGCTCGAGGACGGCCGGCGTGCGGCGCCGCCGGTACTCCCCGACCCGCACGTGCAGCCGGATCCACGCCGGGAGGTCGGCGGGGACGAGGTCGGGCAGCCGCGCGGGGTGCGTGGCGAACGTCCACGCCTCCAGCCGGCCGTCGTCGTCGAGCTGCGCGGCCACCGCGGCCACCCGCTCGACGACGCGGCCGACCACGCCGTCGCGGTAGGCGCGGCTCATCGAGCCCGACGCGTCGAGCACGAGCACGACCCGGGCGCGCAGCCCGGCACCGCCGTGCTTCTCCAGCGAGACGGCGACCTGCCGCTTCCGCAGGTCCAGCACGGTGGCGGGCGGGGGAGCCGGCGCCTCGTCGACGGTGATCCCGAAGTCCGTCGCCAGCCCGGCCAGCCCGGACGCGTAGCCCTGCCCGACGGCCCGGAAGCGCCACGCCCCGCCCCTCCGGTACAGCTCGCCGCCGACGAACGCGGTCTCGGGGCCCGCCGCCATGGGGAACCGGGCGAGCGGGGCGCCGGTGGCGTCGTCGAGCACGTCGAGCCGCAGCCCGGGCACGTCGCCGAACGTGCCGCCGTCGGCGGACGCGGCGAGCACCACGCGGTCGACGGCCACCCGCCCCAGGTCGACGCGCACGGTGTCGGTCCCGGCGCCGCCGCCCAGGTGCTCCACGGCGCCGTCGGGGTGCGCGGGCTGGTTGAAGAAGACCATGTCCTCGTCGGACCGGACGCGCCCGTCGCCGCCGAGCAGCAGCGCCGAGGCGTCCACCGCCGGCACCCCGGCACCGGCCCGCCAGCCGAGCACGGCACGCACCCGGGTCGCCGCGATCGGGACGTTCGCGCCCCGCGTCAGGTCCGCCACGGGCAGGACGGTAGCGACCCGCGACGGCCGGTGCTGCTGCAGCAGCACCGGCCGGCGGGTCAGCTCGCGATCCCCGCGACGGCGGGGGTGCGGCACCCGGACAGGGTGCACACCCCGGGGTCGGGGAACCTCGCGTACCGGTCCGGGTCGAGGCAGGTCCTCGCGAAGGGCCAGAGCCCGGCGAAGCGCTGCAGGTACCAGTACACGAACAGGTAGTCGGACCGGGCGGTGTCGGCCACGAACACGGGGGCCCCCGGGAGGGAGCCGATCCAGCGCGCGTAGGCCGTCATCGCGTCGGCGGGCGGACGGGACGCCCGGTGGGTGACGAGCCAGTCCTCCGCCCGCGTGCGCCAGTCGGCGAGCGCGATCGGGTGGAGCGTGGCACCGGGCAGTTCACGCACGTTCACGGAGAACGTGCCGGTCAGGACCCCGTCGGCGGTGAACGCCGCCGAGGTCAGGGTGAGCAGGGAGTGGGGGCCCGGGATGGGCCCGTCGGTGTGGATGTGGGTCGTGACGTACGGGTCGGGGGGCATGACGGATCCTCGTCGCCTGGATGTGACTGGGGGACGCCCACGGCGCGGCTGGGCCTGCGTGGTGGGAGGGATCCGCGGCGCGGCATCCGCGTGGCGGAGGTGCCGGGCCCCGTGGCGGGAACACACGGGTGGTGTCGCTGCTGTCCGCTATGCACTTGTCCAGCACGGTGCGGTCAGCGGTGGGACTGACCTGGCCCGACGACGGTAGGTCGGCCCCGGACGGGCGTCAACGGTCGGTCGCCAGGCGGCCGGTGACGATCACGTCGTGCCGCCCGCCGTCCGCCGTCCACGCCTCGCGCAGCCGTCCCTCGGGCGTGAACCCGCAGCGGCGCGCGACCCCGCCGGACGCCGCGTTCGGCTCCGCCCACAGGTAGGTGACGCGGTGCAGCCCGATCCCGCCGAACCCGAAGCGCAGCACGGCGGACAGCGCCGTGCTCGTCATGCCCCGCCCCCGGCCGGCGGGCAGGGCCCAGCAGGCGGCCTCGGCGGTGCCGTGGACGAGGTCGACGGCGTCCAGCGAGACCTCGCCGAGCATCTCCCGGGTCGTCGGCTCGCAGACCGCCCACGTGTACCGCTCGTCCCGGGCCCAGTCCTGCGCCCGCCGCCGGACGTAGGCGTCGGCCTCGGCCGGGTCGGGCGGCGGGCGGCGCCGCCACCGGCGGACCTCCCCGTCGGCGCACGACGCCAGCACGGCGGGCCGGTCGTCGATGCGGTCGTCGGCCCGCAGGGCGCGCAGGTACCAGCGCCCGGCGTTGATCTCGACGGGTTCCATCGCGACCGGCGCGCGCCTCAGTCCTTGATCTCGCAGAGCACCGTGCCCTGGGTGACGGACGCGCCCTGCTCGGCGGACAGCCCCGTCACGGTGCCGTCCTTGTGTGCGGTGACCGGGTTCTCCATCTTCATCGCCTCGAGCACGACGACCAGGTCGCCCGCCGAGACCGTGTCCCCGTCGGAGACCGCGACCTTGATGATCGTGCCCTGCATCGGCGCGGTGACGGCGTCGCCCGAGGCCTTCGCGCCGCCCTTGCCGCCGCCGCGCTTGCGGGGCGCGGCCTTGGCCGCGGCGCCGCCGCCCCCGCCGCCGAACGCGAGGTCGCCGGGCAGCGACACCTCGAGCCGCCTGCCGCCGACCTCGACGACCACCGACTGGCGCGGCGCGGCGTCCTCCTCGGCGTCCTCGCCGCCCGCGAACGGCTCGACGGTGTTGTCCCACTCGGTCTCGATCCACCGCGTGTGCACGGTGAACCCCTCCTCGGAGGTGGCGGCGAACGCCGGGTCGTCCACGACGGCCCGGTGGAACGGCAGCACCGTCGCCATGCCCTCGACCTGGAACTCGCGCAGCGCGCGGCGCGAGCGCTCCAGGGCCTGCGCGCGGTCGGAGCCGGTGACGATGAGCTTGGCCAGCAGCGAGTCGAACTGCCCGCCGACGACGGACCCGGCCTCGACGCCTGCGTCCACGCGCACGCCCGGACCGGCCGGGAAGGAGATCGCGGAGACCGTGCCGGGGGCGGGCAGGAAGTTGCGGGCCGCGTCCTCGCCGTTGATCCGGAACTCGATCGAGTGCCCGCGCGGCTCCGGGTCCTCCAGCAGGTTGAGCTCCAGGCCCTCGGCGATGCGGAACTGCTCGCGCACCAGGTCGAGCCCGCTGGTCTCCTC
>JAPLAT010000548.1 GCA_026393175.1 Pseudonocardiales bacterium | reverse complement strand
GTCCACGGCGGGCTGTCCAGGTGCGCGCGGAACGCCTCCGCGTCGCGGACGATCGCGTCGGCCCGGAAGTGCGTCAGGTAGGCCGCCTGCTGCTCCGCGGTGCGGCCGGGCAGCGTGCCGACCGGCGCCGAGCGGCCGGTGCCGCGCTGGTCCAGCATCAGCACCCGGAACTCGCGCAGCGCCCGGTCCAGCCACGGCGGCGAGCCCGGCGTCGGGCGCGGGGCCTCGAACCCCGGCCCGCCCTGCAGGTAGACCAGGAACGGCCGGTCGCCGCCGTCGGGGTCAGCGACCTCGCTGGCGAACACGGTGAGCTGCTCGCCGCGCGGGTCGGCGTGGTCGAGCGGGACGGTGATCTCGTGCTCGACGGTGGTCAGGGCAGGCACGCGCCCCTGTCTACGGCCACAGCCGCGCGCTCGCCAGCCGGGCGCCCTCGGCCAGCGCCCGGAACTTCTCCCACACGACGGTCGGGTGCACCTCGGGGGCGAAGCTCGCCCGGGACGAGAACCCGCAGTCGGCGCCGGCGATCACGCGCTCCCGGCCGACGACGCCCGCGTACAGCTCGATCGTGTCGGCGATCAGCTCCGGGTGCTCGACGTAGTTGGTGGCGTGCCCGAGCAGCCCGGGGATCAGCACGGCGTCGTCGGGCAGCGCGATGTCGCGCCAGATCTTCCACTCGTGCTGGTGGCGCGGGTTCGCGACCTCGAACGAGTACGCCCCCGCCGGCACCTTGAGCATGAGCGGCGCGATGTCGCGGAAGGCCAGGTCGTGCACCCGCGGGCCGTGGTTGAGGCCGTAGCAGGTGTGCAGCCGGATCTTCTCCCGCGGGATGCCGCGCAGCGCGTGGGTGAGGATCTCGACGTGCTGCTCGGCGTCGCGGCGGCGCTGCTCGGGCGTGGTGGCCGGGTTCTCCGACAGGTACTCGATCAACCACGGGTCGTCGACCTGCAGGAGGAACCCGGCGTCGACGATCCCCAGGTACTCCTCGCGCAGCGCCTCGGCGACGGCCTCCAGGTACTCCCCGTGGCTGCCGTAGTGCTCGTTGCGGCCGAACCCGCTGGGGCTGGTGGACGGCAGGAACGCCTCGGTGACGTCGTGGCCGACCAGCGCCGCCCGCAGGTTCGCGATGTCGGCGGCGAGCTGCTCCTGGCCGACGTAGGTGATCGGCCCGGTGCACACCATCGTCGTCATCGGGCTCACCTGCTCGGTGTACTTGCCCAGGTAGCCGGCGTAGTACTCGGGGAAGGCGTCGATCTCGACCTGCCAGGACGGCGGCATCAGCTTCTCGCCGGAGTCGGCGGCGAACCCGGAGAGCCGGTCCTTGACGTAGGTCAGGAAGCTGACCTTGCCCATCTCGCCGTCGGTGACGACGTCGAGCCCGCAGCGCACCTGCTCGGCGACCACGTCCGCGACCGCGCGCGTCACCAGCTTGGGGTAGCCCTCGGCGTCGTAGGGGCGGCCGTGCTCCTTCTCGCGCATCGCCTCCAGCAGGTCGCGCGGTCGCGCCAGGCTGCCGACGTGGGTGGTGAGGATCCGCTCGCTGCTGCGCTGCACGGGGCCGGACGCTAGGCACCGGACGGGTGGTCCGGACAGGGCCGCGTTCCGCGGCGGCGAACGCGGGGGTAACCCCCGGGCCGCGGCGTCGTTGACGGGTCGTGCTCCGCCTCCGCCCGGGTCTGCTGGTGCCCGCCGCCGTCCTCGCCCTCGGTGTCACCCTCGCCGCGCCGGCGGGTGCGGCGCCCGCGGAGGACGAGTCGGTGTTCACCTCCTACGTGGCCCTGGGCGACTCCTACGCGGCCGGCCCGCTCATCCCGATCCAGTACGGGCAGCCCGCGGGGTGCCTGCGCTCCACCCGCAACTACCCGGCGATCGTGGCCGAGCGGGGCGGGGTCAGCGACTTCACCGACGTCAGCTGCAGCGGCGCCACCACCGACGACCTGTTCGCCCCCCAGGCCACCGGGCTCGGCGCGAACCCGCCCCAGCTCGACGCGCTGACCCCGGACACCGAGGGCGTCACGCTCACCATCGGCGGCAACGACATCGGGTTCGCCGACATCGTCGCCGAGTGCGCGCGGCGCTCGCCCACCCGCCCGTTCGGCGCCGCCTGCCGCGACTTCTACGCCGGGGGCGGCGAGGACGAGCTCGCCCGCCGCATCGAGGAGACCGCGCCGAAGGTCGCCGCCTCGCTGGCCGCGATCGGGGAGCGTTCGCCCGACGCCCGGGTGCTGCTGGTCGGCTACCCCGCGATCCTGCCGGTGGACGGCCCGGGCTGCTTCCCCGTCGTGCCGTTCAGCGCGGGCGACGTCGAGTACCTGCGCGACACCCAGATCGCGCTCAACGCGATGCTCGCCGAGCAGGCCGACGAGGCCGGCGTCGACTTCGTGGACACCTACGACCGCTTCGCCGGCCACGACATCTGCCAGCGCCCCGGCGTGAAGTGGATCGAGGGCCTGGTCCCGACGGCCCCGGCCGCCCCGGTGCACCCCAACGCCCAGGGCATGGTCGAGATGGCGGGCGAGGTCATCGGCGAGCTGGCCGACGTCACGGTGCTGACCCCGGGCGCCTGACCCCCGGCGCCTCATCGGGGTCGTGCTCGCGCCGAGGTACCTCGGGCGCGTCGGCGTAGGACCCGACCACCCGCGCCGCCATCGGGAAGCGCACCGGGGTGTCGCCGAACAGCCGCCGCCCGGCCACCTCCGCCGCGCGGGTGAGGGCCGCGGCGGCGGCCGGGGCCTGCTCGGCCGGGCAGTGCAGCACCACCTCGTCGTGCAGGAAGGACACCAGCTCGGCCGGGGTGCCCGCCAGCCCGGCCCGCAGCTCGGCCAGCAGCACCAGCGCCCACTCCGCGGCCGTGGCCTGGACGACGAAGTTGCGGGTGAACCGGCCCCGGGTGCGCGCGGCGGCGGGGGCCTCGTCGCCGGGGCGCGCGGGCGGGCAGGTGCGGCCCAGGTGCGAGCGGACGAGGCGGCCCTCCTCCCCGGCCCGGGCGGCGTCGTCGACGTAGGCCATCGCGGCGGGTAACCGGCGCCGCAGCCGGACCAGCAGCTCACCGGCCCGCCCGGCGCCCGCGCCGTACATCGCGGAGAGCAGGGCGAGCTTGGCGGTGGGCCGGTCGCCGGAGAACTCGCGGGCGGCCAGTGCCGCGTAGAGGTCGTCGGCGTCCGGGGCCAGGGCGTGGTCCCCGGACAGCGCGGCGAGCACCCGCGGCTCCAGCTGCGCCGCGTCGGCGACGACGAGCCGCCACCCCGGGTCGGCGCGCACGGCCCCGCGCAGCGCCTTCGGGATCTGCAGGGCCCCGCCGCCGCGGGTGGCCCAGCGCCCCGACACCACCCCGCCGACGACGTACTCCGGGTGGAACCGGGCCGTGCCGTCCGGCCGGGGCCGGACCCAGGTGCGCAGCCACGACCAGCCGTGCGCGGAGTGCAGCCGGGCCAGCTCCTTGTACTCCAGCAGCGGGGCGACGGCGGGGTGGTCCACGCGGCGCAGCTCCCACGCCCGGGTGCTGCCCAGCTCGATCCCGGCGCGGCCGAACGCGCGCAGCACCTCGGCGGGGGAGTCGGGGTTGACCGGGCGGCCGAACGCGGCGTGCACCTCGGCGGTGAGCGCGGCCAGCCGCGGGGGCGGGCCACCCAGCGCGGGACGGGGCCCGAGCAGGGTCGTGAGCAGCGCGTCGTGCACGTCCGGGCGCCACGGCAGGCCGGCCGCGGTCATCTCCTCGGCGACCAGCCCGCCCGCCGACTCGGCCGCGACGAGCAGCCGGAACCGCGCGTCGGCCGGGCGCCCCTGCTGCGCGGCGTGCACCGTGACGACGTCGGCGAGCTCGTCGCGCGCGGGCCCGGCGGCGAACAGGCCGGGCGGGCCGTCGTCCGGGACGGGGTCGGGCGCGGGCGTGCGACCGCCGAGCCGGGCGAGCGCCGCGGCGAGGCCGTGCGGAGCGCCCGCGTGCCCGTCCGCGGCCACGACCAGCGCCTCCACCAGCTCGACGACGTGCGCGCGGCCCAGCCGGACCCCGGCGTCGAGCAGCGCCCGGTAGGCCCGCGGCCGGGCCAGCACCCAGCGCGGGGCGTGCTCGCGTTCGAGGGCCGCGACGGCGGCCGGGCCGGGCAGCGCCCGCTCCGGGCCGGCGGGCGTGCCGTCCTCGGCGAGCGGCCGCACCCGCGGCGGCCGGTCGGCGTCGCCGGGGTCCAGCGCGAACCGGGCGGCGGCCGCGCTCAGCGGCGCCGCCGCAGCCCGGCCAGCAGGCCGCGCTGCGGGATCCCCCGGATCTCCTCCGGCCCCGCCCCGACCTCGGCGAGCACGTCGTTGGCGGCCAGCACGCCGGTGACGGCGGCGCGCTCCATCAGGCCGGTGAGGAACGGGGTGTCGACGTGGTCGCCGGCGACGCGGATGCCGCGGGCCTCGCCGCTGACCCGGGGGCGGGTGCCCGCGCTGCCCGGCGGCCACGTGGGCGCGGTCGCCTCCATCCGCTGCTGCAGGTGGACGACCTGTGCGGCGGTGGTCTCGGGCCACAGCGCGGCGAGCTCGGCGCGCATCCGAGCGGTGGCCGTGTCGGCGTCCGGGGCGTCGCAGGCGTAGGAGTGCAGCTCCACGACCGACCCGCCGGTGCGCGCCGCCCATTCGGCCGAGGGCCGCTCCAGCCGGGAGTACACGGTGATCGAGTCGAGCGTGGGCTCCCGGCTGACGGCGCTGAACGTCGGGCGCTCGGGGGCGACGTCGCGGTCGAGCCAGAGCCGGGTGACCGCGAACGGCGGGGCCACCGCGATGGCGGCGGCCTTGCGGGCCAGCAGCGGCGCGGCCGGGGCGGCGTCGGGCGAGGCGGCCAGCAGCGCCTTGAGCGCGCCCGGGTCGGTGGCCAGCACCAGGTGCCGGGTGCGCACCGACGGGGCGGCGTCGATCTCGACCTGCCAGAAGTGGCCGTCGACCGGGGTGATCGTGCGGACGTGGCTGCCCGTGCGGATCTCCCCGCCGTGCTTCTCCAGGTGGGCCGCCAGCGGCTCCCAGATCGCGGTGCGGTGGTCGGTGTCGGGGGCGTCGAACCCGATGCCCTCGGGGTTGCCCAGGAAGTAGTAGTGGAACATCGCGATGAGCTCGGCCGCGGACAGGTCCCCCGGCCGGGCGAAGAACGACCGCGCGAAGGCCTCGAACAGCATCGCCTGGGCCCGGTCGGACATGCCCAGCTCGCGCAGGAACTCCGCGGCGGGCACGTCGTCGAACGCGGCGGGCGTGCGCTCGGGGTCGTAGGCGAGCAGCTGGGCGGCGAGCCCGCGGTCGGAGCGGGTGAGGTCGCCCAGGCCGAGGCTGGGGGAGCGGGCGAACAGGGCCAGCAGGTTCAGCGGCGGGGCGCCGGGCAGGCCGGTCAGGTCCTCCGGCGGCCAGTGCCGGGAGAGCACCGGGTAGCCCCCGACGGGCCGCAGGAACGACAGCGCCGGGTCGGCGCGGCGCAGGATCGCCCGCCACGTGTAGTAGTGCCGGAAGAACGCGTGGAACCCGTGCTCGACGACCTGCTCGGTGCCGTCGGGCAGCGTGTGCGGCCAGGCCCCGAGCCGCCCGCCCAGGGTGTCGGCGGCCTCCAGGAGGGTGACCTCGACCCCCCGCTCGGCCAGCACGACCGCCGCGCTCATCCCGGCGATGCCGCCGCCGACCACGACGGCGGCGGTGCCGGCGGGCGCGTCGCGGGGGAGCCGGGGATCGGCCGCGACCAGCACGCGGGGCCGCATCCGCAGGGGGGCGGCCCGAGACCGCAGTTCGTCCACCCCCCGACCCTATGCGGGCCCGCCGACACCCGCCGGAATGGGCGCCGGGCCCCGCCGGTTGTCCTGATCATGACGGTGGAACTGGGTACGTACGGCATCTGGCGGCACGCGGGCGGCCTCACCCCCGAGCTCGCGGCGGAGGTGGAACGGCTCGGGTTCGGCGCGCTGTGGGTGGGCGGGTCGCCGCCCGCGGACCTGGAGCTGGTCGAGTCGCTGCTCGCCGCCACCGAGCGGATCACGGTGGCCACGGGCATCACCAACATCTGGACGGCGCCCGCGGACGAGGTCGGCGCGGCCTTCCACCGCGTGGAGAAGCGCTTCCCCGGCCGGTTCCTGCTCGGCGTGGGCATCGGCCACCCGGAGGCCACCGGCGACTACCGCCGGCCCTACGCGACCACCGTCGACTACCTGGACCGGCTCGACACCGCTGGCGTGCCCCGGGCCGGCCGGGTGCTCGCGGCGCTGGGCCCGAAGATGCTGGCGCTGGCCGCCGACCGGACCGCGGGCGCCCACCCGTACCTGACCACCCCGGAGCACACCCGCGAGGCGCGGGCGCTGATCGGGCCGGACGCGCTGCTCGCCCCGGCGCACAAGGTCGTCCTCGACACCGACCCGGAGCGCGCCCGCGCGGTCGGCCGCCCGGCCGTGCAGCGGCCCTACCTGGGCCTGCGCAACTACACCTCCAACCTCCTGCGCCTGGGCTGGACCGAGGCCGACCTCGTCGACGGCGGCAGCGACGCGCTGATCGACGCCCTCGTCGCGCACGGCACCGCCGACGCGGTCGCCGCCCGGCTCACCGAGCACGTCGACGCGGGGGCCGACCACGTCTGCGCCCAGGTGCTGACGGCCGGCTCGGCCGACCCGGTGCCGGCGATGGCCGCGCTGGCCGGGGCGCTGCGGCTGGGCTGATCCGGGCGCTGCCGCCGGGCTGATCCGGGGCCCTGAGCCGGGGGATCAGGCCGAGCGGGTGTCCGCGGGGTGCAGCTGGGGGCCGGTGACGCCGCAGTGCGCGCACTCCTCGACCTTCACCCGCCGCCCGGCCGGACGGTCCGGGCGGCGCAGCAGCAGCGCGGCCAGCACCGCGGCGGCCACCAGCAGCCCGGCGGCGATCATCATGGCGGCGCGGAACCCGGCGTCGAAGGCGGCGGGGTCGGCGTAGTCGGCGCCGGCGATCCCGGCGAGCCCGGGGATCACGGCCACGGCGAGCAGCCCCGCCGCCCGGGCCACCGCGTTGTTGACCCCCGACGCGGCGCCGGCGTAGCGGTCGGGGGCGGCGTCGAGCACGGTGGCCGTCAGCGGGGCGACGGTGAGCGCGAGCCCGGCGCCGAAGAGGACCACCGCGGGCAGCACGTCGGTCAGCCAGGACGTGGTGGCGTCCACGCTGAGCAGGAGCAGCAGCCCGGCCGCGCTGACCAGCGGGCCGACCGTCATCGGGATCCGCGGCCCGATCCGCCCGGCCAGCGCCCCGGCCCGCGCGGAGAACAGCAGCATGATCGCGGTGACCGGGAGCAGCGCCGTCCCGGCGGCCAGCGGGGAGAACCCGGCCACGGTCTGCAGCTGCAGCACCAGCAGCAGGAACACCACCCCGAGTGCGCCGTAGAGCAGCAGCGTCACGGCGTTGGCCGCGCTGAACACGCGGTCGGCGAACAGCGACGGGGGCACCAGCGGGTGCGGGGAGCGGCGCTCGACGACGACGAACGCGGCCAGCGCGAGGACCCCGACGACGAGCCCCGTCACCAGCGGGGGCGTCGGCCCGCTCTCGCCCAGCCCGGTCAGCCCCCAGGTGAGCGACCCGAGGCCGGCCACGGCCAGGACGGTGCCGCTGATGTCCAGCCCGGGGGCGGAGTCGGGGTCGCGGCTCTCCGGGACGTGCTTGAGCGCCACGGCGACGACGACCGCCGCGAGCGGCAGGTTGATGAGGAACACCAGCCGCCACGACCACTCGACGAGCCAGCCGCCCAGGAACGGGCCGATCGCGCCGGCGATGCCGCCCAGGCCCGACCACGCCCCGACGGCGGCGGCCCGGTCCGGGCCGTGAAACGACGCCGAGATCAGGGCGAGGCTGCCCGGGGTGAGCAGCGCCCCGCCGACGCCCTGCAGTGCGCGGGCGGCCACCAGGGTGCCGACGTCGGGCGCGAGCCCGCACAGAAGGGAGGCCAGCGCGAACCACACGACGCCGAACAGGAAGACCCGCCGCCTGCCGAACCGGTCGCCCAGCGACCCGCCCAGAAGGATCAGCGACGCCAGCGTGAGGGTGTAGGCGTTGACCGTCCACTGCAGCCCGGTGAACCCCGCGCCCAGCTCGGCGCCGATGCGTTCGAGCGCCACGTTGACGACCGTGCCGTCGATCATCACCAGGCCCGATCCGAGCACCGTCGTGAACAGCACCCACCGCCCCGGTGCCGTTCCCATCCGGAGCCCGCCAGCCGAGGTCACCGCCGCAGGGTACGGCCGCTCGCCTACGCTGCGCGAGGTGATCACCGTGTCGGAGTCCGGCGGCGTCGGACTGCTCGAGCTGGACCGTCCCGAGCGGCGCAACGCGCTCGACGTCGCGCAGTGCCACCGCCTGGTGGAGGGGGTGGCGCAGCTGCTCGCCGGGGGTGCCCGGGCCATCGTCCTCACCGGCACCGGCAGCAGCTTCTGCTCCGGGGCGGACTTCGGCGAGGTCTACACCGACGGCTTCCGCGACGCCCTGCACGCGGCGCTGCGCGCGGTCACCGACGCCCCGGTGCCCACGATCGCCGCCGTCAACGGGCCGGCGATCGGGGCGGGCACCCAGCTGGCGATCGCCTGCGACCTGCGCATCGCCGCGCCGGGCGCGGTGTTCGGGGTGCCGACCGCGCGGATCGGGCTGGCGGTCAACCCGTGGACCGTGCGCCGCCTGGCCCAGCTCGCCGGCGGGGGGACCGCGCGGGCGATCCTGGTGGCCTGCGACCAGGTGGACGCGCCGCTCGCGCACGCCCGCGGGCTGGTGGACCGGCTCGGCGACCGGGCGGCGGCGCTGGAGTGGGCGGCCGGCATCGCGGCACTGGCCCCGCTGACCGTCCGCTACAACACGCTCGCTCTCGACCGCGACGACCTCGCCGACGACGACCCCGCCCTGGTGGCCGCGTTCGAGTCGTGCTGGACGAGCCGCGACCTCGTCGAGGGCCGCGACGCCCGCCTCGAACGGCGACCCGCTGTGTTCGAGGGTCGCTGAAACAACCACATCGGGTGAAGTGGCGGGTACCTGTCGTCACCACTGTGGGTCCACGTCGTTGACCGGTCGATGACCGGGAGGGACGGGGACGTGGGTCTTCAACCGCAGGCCGTGCGGCGGATCGCGATGGGAGCCGCCCTCGCGGCCGTCGTGGGTTCGGTCCTCGTCGGCATCGGGGTCGGCGTGGGCACCGCCGAGGAGGCCGGCCCGGTCCCCGCCGCGGCGGCGGCCCCGGTACCGGTCCTGCCCGCGCTGCCCTCCCGCGCCGCCGTGGCGGCGCCCACGACCGCGCCCCCCACGACCGCGCCCCCTGCCACCCGGGCGGCGCCGACCACCGAGCCCGACCCGACGACGGACCCCGCCGCGGCCACGGGCACGGTCGAGCCGACGCGCGAGTCGCTGCCGTCGTCCGTGCCGGTCCGCGCGCCCGCGGCCCCGGCGCCCGCCGCCCTGGTCGCCGGCACCCCGTGCACGGTCACGGCGCGGGCCTGCGTCGACCTGGCGTCCCGCACCGCCTGGCTGATCGACGCGGGCGCCGTCCGCCGCGGGCCGGTGTCGGTGCAGATCGGCGACGAGATCGACCCCACCCCCTACGGCACCTTCCAGGTGGAGTGGAAGGCCGAGCAGTGGACGAGCCGCGAGTACCTCACGCAGATGCCGTACTCGGTGTTCTTCGCCGAGGGCGGCATCGCCTTCCACGAGGGCCCGCAGGACACGAACTCCGCCGGGTGCGTGAAGCTCGTCCACGCCGACGCCGTGGCCTTCTTCGAGTACCTGCAGGTCGGCGACGAGGTGCAGATCCGCTAGAGAACCGGCTTCTACGCGGGGTAGAATTGCGGGGTGCCGAGCCTGGGTGAGTTGGAACGTGCCGTGATGGAGACGCTGTGGGCGGCCGCCGGGCCGCTCACCGCGCGTGACGTCCAGGACGCCCTCGCCACCCGGGACCTCGCCACCACCACCGTGCTCACCGTCCTGGGCCGGCTGGAGCGCAAGGGCCTCGTCACCCGCGAGCGGGAGGGCCGCGCCCACCGGTACACCGCCGTCGCCAGCCGCGAGGACCACGTCGCCGAGCTCATGCGCGACGCGCTGGACGCCGCCCCGGACCGGGGAGCGGCGCTCGCCCGGTTCCTCGGATCGATCCCGGCCGACGAGCGGGCCTCCTTGCGCGACCTGCTCGACTGACCGCCCCGGACGAGCGCCATAGTGGGTGGGATGGAGCTGACGGCGCTCGGCCTGCTCGTGCTCGGCGTGCTGCTGGCCGAGCCCGTCAGCCGCGCGCTCGCCCGGGCGCGGTGGCCGGTGCGCGACCCGGTGGGCGCGCTGCTCGTCTGGCAGGCCGTCGGCCTGTCCGGGGGCCTCGCGCTGCTCGGCGCGGGGGTCGTCTACGGGCTGGCGCCCCTGGGCGACTCGCTGCCCGCCGCGCTGGCCGCCGCCGGGCCCGACGAGCTGGCCCGGCTGGGTCCGCTGCACCTCGCCGCGCTCGTCGCGGCGCTGCTGCTGGCGCTGCGGCTGGTCGGGGTGCTCGCCGCGATCACGGTGCGCACGCTGCGCGCCCGGCGCCGGCACCGCGACCTGCTCGACGTGCTGGGCACGCCGTGGCCGGCGGCCCCCGGCGCCCGGGTGCTCGACCACCCGGTGCCGGTGGCCTACTGCCTGCCGGGGCTGCGCTCGCGGCTCGTGCTGTCGGCGGGCGTCCTGGACGTGCTCGACCCGGCGGGCGTGCGGGCCGTGCTCGCCCACGAGCGCGCCCACCTGCGCGAGCGCCACGACCTGGTGGTGCTGCCGTTCGTGGCGTGGGGCGCCACGGCGCCGTTCGTCCGCGGGATGGTGTGCGCCCAGCTCGCCGTCGCCGCGCTCATCGAGATGCGGGCCGACGACGTCGCGGCGTGCCGGTGCCGGCCCGGCGAGCTGGTCGGGGCGCTGCGGACCATGGGCGGCGCCGCCCCGGCCGCCGCGCTGAGCTCGTTCACCACCGCGCTGGACAGCAGGCTGACCCGGATCAGCGACCCGCCCCCGCCGCTGCCGACGGCGCTGCGGGTGCTGGTGCGGGCCGCCGCCGTCGGCCTGGTGGCGGTGCCGACGCTGCTGCTGCTGGTGCCCTGACCGCTGCCGGTGCCCTGACCGCTGCGGGTGCCCTGACCGCTGCGGGTGCCCGACCGCGGGTCAGGAGCCGGTGACCTCGGTGCGCAGGTCGTCGTGCAGGAGGCTGACCCGCCCGGCGATCCGGGAGGACTCGGGCAGCGGGTCCGGGTAGCCCCAGGCCGCGTCCGCGAGCCGGCGGCCGTCGGGCAGCACGAGGTCCCAGTAGTGCGCCTCGCCCTTGTACGGGCAGCGGGTCCGGGTCGCCGACGGCTCCATCGGCACCCGCACGTCGTCGGGGGAGAGGTACCAGCGCACCGGCAGGCCGGTCTCGTCGAGCCGCAGCGGGTGCGCGGACTCCGCCACCACCACGTCCCCCGCGAGCACCCGCACCGGCGTGCTCGTCGGGCGGACGTCGACGCGCGTGTAGGGGTCGGTGAGGTGCGCGAAGACCTGCTCGTCCTCGTCGTACCAGGCGTCGGCGGCCTCCCAGTACAGGCTCGCGTACCCGGCCAGCCACGGCGCCGTGGGGACCGGGTCGGGGTAGGCCCAGAGCGCGTCGGGCACCTCCCGGTCGCCGACCCGCAGGGTGCGGTAGGTCGCGTCGCCCTTGAACGGGCAGTGGGTGGTCGTGGTGCTGGGGGTGAACGCGGCGGCGTCGAGGTCCTCCTCCGGCACGTAGAGGCGGGGCAGCAGCGCGGTCTCGTGCAGCAGCACGCCGCGGCGGGTGTCGAGGACCGTCCGCCCGGCGAACTCCGCGCGCACCCGGCGCGGGAAGGGGTGGGCGAGCAGCTTGTGCGCAGGCCCGTCGATCGCGTAGTTGACGCTCTGCGGGGCGCGCGGGGACAGCGGTCCGTCGGTGCGGGTGAGGCCCATGCCTGCGGCAACACCGCCGTGCCGCCGGCGCATTCCGCGGCGCGGGGCGCGCTCCCGGCGCGGCGTCGTAGGTTGCCCCCATGAGCACACCGCTGTCCTCGTACGCCGCGGAGATCTACCTGCGCGGCCTGGCCGACGAGCGCCCCCGGTTCCCCACCGACCCGGCCCGGCTGGAGCAGGCCGCGCGCGAGGTGCTCGAGGACGGCCCGTTCGGCTACGTCGCGGGCGGGGCGGGGTCGGGCGCGACCATGCGCGCCAACCGGGCCGCGTTCGACCGGCACGGCCTCGTGCCGCGGGTGCTGCGCGACACGACCGTGCGGGACTGGTCCACCACCGTGCTCGGCACTGCCATGGGTGCCCCGCTGCTCGCCGCGCCGATCGGGGTGCTGTCGATCCTGCACCCCGACGGCGAGCTGGCCGTGGCCCGTGCGGCGGCCGCGACCGGCGTGCCGATGGTGCTGTCCACCGCGTCCTCGCACACCATCGAGGAGGTCGCCGAGGCCTCGGGGGACGGCGAGCGCTGGTACCAGCTCTACTGGCCCACCGAGGACGCCGTCACGGTCAGCCTGCTGGCCAGGGCCCGCGCGGCCGGATACTCCACGCTCGTCGTCACCCTCGACACCTGGACCCTGGGCTGGCGCCCGCTCGACCTCGACGGCGCCTACCTGCCGTTCCTGCGCGGCGTCGGCACGGCGATCCCGTTCTCCGACCCGGCCTTCCGGGCCGGGCTCGCGGAGGCCCCCGAGGACGACCTCATGGCCGCCGTCGGGCGCTGGGTGCCGATGTTCACCGGCACCGCGCTGCGCTGGGACCGCCTGGACCTGCTGCGCGAGCACTGGGACGGCCCGATCGTGCTCAAGGGGGTGCAGCACCCCGACGACGCGCTGCGCGCCGTCGAGGCCGGGATGGACGGCGTGATCGTGTCCAACCACGGCGGCCGGCAGGTGGACCGGGCGATCGGCGCGCTCGACGCGCTGCCGGGCGTCGTCGCGGCCGTCGAGGGGCGGGTGGCCGTGCTGTTCGACTCCGGCGTGCGCACCGGCGCCGACGTCGCGCTGGCGCTCGCGCTGGGCGCCGACGCCGTGCTGCTGGGCCGCCCGTACGCCTACGGGCTCGCGCTGGGCGGCGAGGACGGCGTGCGGCACGTCCTGCGCAGCGTGCTCGCCGAGCTCGACCTCACCCTGGCCCTGGCCGGGCACCGGGACCTCGCCGGACTGCGCGCCGCCCCGGACGCCGTCGCGCGGCAGGTGCCATAGTGGGGGACGGCGGACGGGCGGCGACGGACCGGGAGGTGGCGTGGACGAGCTGACCTCCCTGGTCGCCGGCCTGCTGTCGATGCTGCACCCGGCGGCTCCGGAGATCTTCCCCGGGTCGTGGGCCTGGACCGTGTCGCTGCTGGGCATCGGCGTGGGGCTGCTGCCCACGGTCGGTGCGCTGTTGGTGGCGCTGCTGCGCCGCGCGATCGGGTCGTCCTACGGCGGCGGGGCCGGGATCGTGCTGGTGGCCACCGGGCTGCTGTGGGCCGGGCTGCTGCCCTACCTCGCGTTCCTGGCCACCGGCCGGGTGATGGACCGCGTCGCGGCCGGGTCGCCGGTGTCCGGGCTGGACGAGGACGACCTGGCCACGCTCGGCGAGCCCGTCGGCGTGCCGTTCGTGGGCCCCTATTTCGACCCGGTGTTCGGCTCGCAGGCCGAGTACCTGTCCACCGGCAGCGTCGGCGGCTCGTTCGCGCTCACCGAGGAGACCCTGTTCGGGGTGCTGCCCGGCGCGCTCGTCCTGCTGCCGCTGCTCACCGTGCTGTTCGTGCTGGTGCAGGCCCGCACGGCGCTGCGCCGCGGCCCGCGCTGGCCCGGCAAGGCGTTCTGGCTCCCGGTCCTGGCCGTCGCCGTGCTGACGATGGGCGTGCCCGCCTGGACGGCCGCCCACCTGTGGCTCGGCGCCGCCGTCGGGTCGTTCGCCGGGATGCTGGTCGTGCCGCTGGTCGGGGCGCCGCGCGAGCGCGCCCCGCGGCCCCGCCGCCCGGACCCGGTCCGCGCGTCGCGCCGGCCCGATCCCGTGCCCCCCGCGCCCGTCCGGTCGGCGCCGATCCGCACGCCCGACCGCAGCGTCGCGCGCACCCGCGTCGAGGACGTCGGTGCGGC